>JBEGNG010000226.1:0-3584 GCA_041182645.1 Planctomycetota bacterium | reverse complement strand
GCGCGACGTTGTCGTAAAAGCCGCCGAACTTCAGGTAGCCCTCACGGTCGTTCCACTGGCTGAAGGGGACCTTCAGGTTGAGCGCCGCCTGCGTGCTGGTTTCGTTGATGTACTTCTCGATGTACTGAAGATTGCCGAGTGAAAAGGTTGCAGGAGGCGACAGGGGATTCCAGGTGGCTGGAATGAAGCCTCCGAGCTGCTCCGGCGTCCAATAGGTACTGAACTGGACTTGGTCTGGTTGATCAAACTGGGCATCACTCACTGATAAGCGCCAGTCGACGATGGGGGCGCCCCACACGGCGGTGGGGTCCTGTGAGACATCCGGTCCGCCGAGGAACGACAGCGTGTGCTCGCCGTTGAGGATGAAGGTCGTGGTCGACGACTGCTGGTAGGTCAGCGTCTCGTTGCGTTGCCACGGAGCCAGTTCGAGGGCTGCCGAGTCGGCGGGATTGGTCGGATCGAACACATCCCAGCCATTGGATCCGGGAGTGGCAGGGTCATATCCGGCGAGAGGGTTGTTGGGGTTGTAGGTTGGGAAGTAGAACTTCCGACCTCGCTGATCGATGGCAAGCACCGACTGACTCTCGGACAATTGCGTGTACAGGAACTTCGCGCCGAGCTTGGTGTGCTCCGACTCGTAGCCGACGGTGCCGAGTCCGCCCCACTGGACCACCTCGGTGCCCTGCGTGAGGTCGTAGAGCGACGTGTACTCGAGGTCGGTCGGCAGGGGCTCGGGCTCCAGCGGCACCAGCGGTCCGCCCGGCGCCATCTGCACCAGCGTGTTCTCCTGCCCGTTGTCGAAGTACGAGTAGTCCTGCTCGTAGAAGAAGCTCCCGAAGGCGCCGATCTTCGAGCCGTCGCCGAGGTCGTACTTGCCGCCCCCGGAGAACGACATCTTGTACTCGAGCGGGTTGTCGGTCGGATCCGTGCCGACCGGGATCCCGAACGATTCACCGATGCTGTCATAGGGAATGTCGAGCGTGTCGTTGCCGCCGAAGAAGTCCAGCCCGCCGCCGCGGAAGGACAGCCCATTGCCCTTGCCGTAGGCCTGCGAGTTGAAGCCCGTCTGCACCTTGACCTGGAAGCTCGTTTCCTCGGGGATGTCGCGCAGCTCGATGTTCACCGCGCCGCCGGAGGCATCGCCCTGCTGGTCGGGCGTGAAGGTCTTGCTGACCTGGATCGACTGCAGGACGGCCGACGGGAACTGGTCGAGCTGGACCGCGCGCTTCTCGTCGTCGGCCGTCGGCAGGCGCACGCCATCGAGCTGCGCGCTCACGTAGCGCTCGGGAAGCCCGCGCACGACGGCGTACTTGCCGTCCTGGATGGTCGCGCCGGGCACGAGCAGGAGCGCCGCCGCGGCATCGCCTGCACCGGACCGGTTGATCAGGTCGACGCCGACCGTCTCGAGCAGCTGCGGCGACTGCAGGCGCAGTTCGAGCAGCTGGCCCTCGGAGCCGGCCAGATCGAGTTCCTCGACGACGAACTCCTCCATCTCCTCGAACTCACCCGCGAGGCGGATGGTGATGTCCGTGAGCTGGCCTTCGCGCACGATGACATCGCCACGGACCTGGCGTGCGTAGCCGTCCTTCGAAAAGACGAGGGTGTAGGTCCCCGCTGGGACATCCGGGATCAGGAAGTTGCCGTTGTCGTTGCCGACCACGCGCTTGCGCAGGCCGACCACGTCGATCGTGGCGGCGCCCAAGGGCGCGTCGAAGTCGCGGTCGTAGACGATGCCGCGGATCGAGCCCACCTGTGCCGCAGCCGGCATCGCCGCGACGGACGCGACGATGGCTGCAAGCGGGAGGGCCCGGGAGCCGATCACCACGGATCACCCAAGCCTTTGCGGCACGCCTGGATCTTCGCGCGCAGCGCCGGTGTGGCTGCTGCGCGGCTGCGGGCCATGGAGACGAGCGTCGCCGTCAGGTCCTCCGCGCGCGGGCGGGAATTGGGGTTGATGCTGCCCGCGGAAAGCGCCTCGAGGTAGCACGTTTCCGACGTGGCGTGGTCGCCCAGCAGGGCGTAGCCCTCGGCCAGGGCGCGGGGGGAGCGGGCGCGGAAGACGTCGACGATCTCCTTCTTGCGCGCCTCGTAGCTTGCGAGAGCTGCGTCGAGCGCGGCGCGCGCGCCGGCTGCATCGCCAAGTTCGGCCCGGGCCTTGGCGACCTCGACCTGCATCGGGGTCAGGTCTTCGGGCAGGAAGGTCGTGGCGGCCACCTGGTCGGCCGCCTGGCCAAGTCGCCTCTGGGCGCGGTCGGTTTCCCCAAGCGCGTGCAGCGCGCCGGCGAGCCTGGTGCCGTAGATGATCTGGAGGTCCATCGGCATCGAGGGAAGGGCCTTGTCGATGCGGTCCGCCGCGGCGAGGGCCAGCGCGCGCTGGTCGGTCATGCGCCGCACCAGCGGCAGATAGGCGTCCAGCGCGTTGCGCATGCCGTCGAAGGTTCCGCTGTCCAGTACGGCATCGAGGATCTTCGTTTGGGCTTCGAACTGGTCGGGGGTCAGTACGGAGACGACAGCCCCCTCAACCTTGCCGGTCTCAGCCTCGGACGCGCCGGCCGAGAGTTCACGTGCCACTGCGGCATTGCCGAGGATGGCGTGGACCTTGGCCGCCTCAATCAGCATGCGTTCGCGGCGCCAGTCCTGCTGGCCCTTCGAGCGATCTTCCGCCAGGCGCGCGTACTTCAAGGCCAGGTCCCGGTCACCCTTCAGGGCGTAGTGCACGCCGATCAGGCCTTCGCACTCGCCGCGGCGCCAGCCTTCGATCGACTCTGCGCAGCGAGCGGCGCTGAGTGGATCGCCGGCCTCGAGATAGCCCAGGACGACCCATTCCTGGCACTGGGCGCGTTCGCGGTCGTGGATCCTGCTCGGTATCGAGTTCGAGACACCCATCGCCTGCTCGAGGAGCCAGCCCCGGTCCGCACCGGTGTCGGCAGGGGCGGCGGTCGACGCCGTCGTGGTGGCCGGGGCTGGTACGGCGGGGGCACCTTGGTTCGCGGCACCGGTTGGAGCGACGGGCGTGTCAGCCGCAGGCGGCTTCGACTGCTCGGCGGACTCGCCGCAGGCCACGACGCCAAGGAGCAGCATGGCGCTGGCGGCGCCGCGAAGCCAAGGGGTACTCGTCGTCCGATGCATGGGTCACGCTTGAAAGAGAACGAGCGTCTGGTGGAGAGTCAGACTCAACCACCAGACGCTCGATTGCGGACGCTATGACTCGCGCGTTAAGAGGCCGTCAACATCGTTCAGGCCGTGTTAAGGAAACGCGAGTTCCCGGCAGCGGACTCACTGCGGGCAGTTGCCCCATGCCGAGAGGAGGATGCCCAGGTCGGCACCATCGGTGTCTCCCGAGTCATTGATGTCGCCCCCGGCCGAGCCCCAGCCGGACAGCAGGGCGCCGAGGTCGGCACCGCCCACCACGCCGTCACCGTTGAGGTCGGCGGGGCACGGAGCGGCGATCACGCAGCCGCCCGGCGGAGCGACATTGATGCCGTAGGCATCGACGGCGGTCCAGCCGCAGAGCCAGTTGCCGGTGGAGCTGAACGCACCACGGAACTGGGCCTGCTCGAAGAACCCGTCGTTCGGCGCAGTGC
>JBEGNG010000225.1:0-3586 GCA_041182645.1 Planctomycetota bacterium | reverse complement strand
AAGCTCGACGTGCCGACCGTCGACCGCCTGATCGCCCAGGCGCGCCAGGCACCCGCCGCCGGTCACCACCACTGAGCTTCCCATGCAGCGTCGCGACCAGGACATGAGCGTTGCCGAGAGCCTCGGCGCCTTCGTGGGCGCGATCTGGGGCGGCATCACCGCGAAGCCGGGCGCCGGCACGGCCGGTGAATCGGACGCCGTGCGCACCGTGGCCAGGCGCGTCGAAGACCGCGAGGTCGACGGCGTGATCCTGCGACGCACCATCATCGATGAAGTCATCGTGCCGCCGCAGGGCGCCGCGACCAACGATCCCACCAGGACCAACCATGCGACTCACTGAACCCGTCCTCACCAAGCGCATTCCCGGCTGCGTGCCGGGCTTCAGCGACGCCGGCACCACGGCGCGCGCCACCGTCTCCTTCGAGCAGTACAAGGCGACCGGCGGCTACGGCTCGCTCGCCAAGGCGCTCGACATGGAGCCGGCGAAGGTGATCGAACTCGTCAAGGAAGCGGTCGTCCGCGGTCGCGGCGGTGCGGGCTTCCCGGCGGGCCTCAAGTGGTCGTTCCTCCCGCAGGATGACGGCGCCGGCCATCGCTACCTGTGCATCAATTGCGACGAGGCCGAGCCCGGCACCTTCAAGGACCGGCTGCTGTGCGACTTCGACCCGCACCTGATCCTCGAAGGCATCGCCATCGCGTGCCATGCGTGCAGGCTCGACACCGCGTACTTCTTCATCCGCGGCGAGTACCACCACCAGGCGAAGGTCATGGAGAAGGCGATCCAGGAGGCCTACGCCGGCGGCATCTTCGGCAAGGGCGGCCTGATGCGGCGCCCCGGTGCCCTGAGCGTCGACTGCTTCCTGCACCGCTCGGCGGGCGCGTACATCTGCGGCGAGGAGACCGGCCTGCTCGAGGCGATCGAGGGCAAGCGCGGCTGGCCCCGCGTGAAGCCGCCGTTCCCGGCGGTCAAGGGCCTCTTCGGCCGGCCCACGATCATCAACAACGTCGAGACGCTCGCCGCCGTCGTGCCCATCGTCGACAGGGGCGTGGCCTGGTGGAAGGGCATCGGCGTCGAGAGTTCGCTCGGCGGCATGCCCAGCTACGGCACGAAGCTCATGGGCGTGAGCGGCCACGTGAACCGTCCGGGCGTCTTCGAGGCACCGCTGGGCGTCAAGCTCAGCACGCTCGTCAACGACTACTGCGGCGGCATGCGCAAGGGCAAGCGCTTCAAGGGCGCGATCGCCGGCGGCGTGAGCATGGGTGTGCTCGGCACCGACCAGTTCGACGCCGCGATGGACTTCGACATCGGCCGTGCGTGCAACGTGCTCGGCCTGGGCACCGCGTGCCCGACCATCTTCGATGAGGACACCGACATGGTGATGGTCGCGCGCAACATCGCGCGGTTCTTCAAGAACGAGTCGTGCGGGCAGTGCACCCCGTGCCGCGAGGGCAGCGGCTGGATCTACAAGCTGCTCTGCCGCATCGAGCAGGGCCAGGCCACGACGGCCGACCTCGACCTGCTGCTCGAACTCGGCATGAGCATGGGCCTGACGCCCGGCACCACGATCTGCGGCCTGGCCGACGGCAACAACTGGGCGATCCGCACGATCGTCGGCAAGTTCCGCGGCGAGTTCGAGAAGCGCGTGAAGCCGAAGTTCGTGCCCGTCCACGTGAGCGCGCACTGAACGCATCGCGACCGTGCAGCGTCCCCTCGCCGGTGTGCGGGGTGATCCCTCCACCGGCCTTCCGAAGGGTCGCAGGGGCGTGATGGGTAGCATGACCGCCATGGATCCCGTGATCGAGGTCCGGCTGGATGCCCCCGTGAAGCGGCTCGAGGCCGAGCGGGCCTGGGTGCAGGACCGTCTGTCGGCCTGCCTCGCGCATGTCCCCGTGCCGGTGGCGCGCGTGACGGTCGAGGTCATCGACGACCACCGCATGGCCGCGCTGCACGAGCGCTTCAGCAACGTCCCCGGCACGACCGACGTCCTGACGTTCCCGGCGAGCGGTCCGGGAGAGCCCGTGGAGGTCGACATCGCCATCTGCGTGGACGAGGCCGCACGGCAGGCGACCACCCGCGGTCACGAACTGCGCCGCGAGCTCCTGCTCTACGCGCTGCACGGCGTGCTGCACTGCACGGGCTTCGACGATCGCACGCCCGCCGAGCACGCACGCATGCATGCCGAGGAGGACCGCATCCTGCAGGCGATCGGCCTGGGCGTGGTCTATGCCCGAGGGGAGCAGCCATGACCGGCATGCACCTGGGCCTGCTCGTGCTGAGCCTGCTGCTGGCGAGCTACTTCAGCGCGCTGAACCTCGCGCTGGTGTCGGTGAGCCCGAGCCACCTGCAGCGTCGGCTCGAGCAGCGCGGCCGCGGCCTGGTCGGCCCGTGGATCATGCGGGAAACGGTGGCCCTCGAGCAGTCGGTCGCGTTCCTGCGCACGTTCGGGCGCCTGGGCGCGTTGGCCGTGGTGCTCGTGGCCATCCACGACCGGGATCCCGACGGCGCCCTGGCCATGCAGGCGCTGGTCGCGCTGGCCATCGCCGCGCCGGTCGTCTGGCTCACCACGAGCGTGGTGGCCGGTGCGGTCGCGCGCCATGCACCGGCCTGGATCATCGTCCGCAGCGTGCCCGTGCTGCGCACCTGCTGGGCGCTGTCCTGGCCGCTCGTGCGGTCGGTGCGCTTCGTCGACGAGGCGGTGCGCCGCATCGCAGGTGCGGAGCAGGGGGCCGTGCACGCCGAGCGGGAGCTGCTGCAGACGATCGAGGATGCCCACCGCGCCGGCGGCGTCGACGAGACGATCGCCACCATGATGGAGAACGTGGTCGCCTTCAAGGGCACGCTCGTGAGCGAGGTCATGACCCCGCGCACGGCGATCGAGGGGCTGCCGTACACGAGCGATCTGCAGGTGATCCGCCAGTTCATCCTGGGCGCGGGGCACAGCCGGATCCCGGTCTACCGGGACAGCCTCGATTCGATCGTCGGGATCCTCTACGTGAAGGACCTGGTGCGGTACCTCGGCGACGAGACCGACGACTTCGACCTGTCCCGCCTGCTGCGCGTGCCCGTGCGCGTGCCCGAGACGAAGCCCGTGCGCGAGCTGCTGCTGGAGTTCCAGCGCAGCGAGGTGCACCAGGCGATCGTGGTCGACGAGTTCGGCGGCACCGCCGGCCTGGTCACCATCGAGGACGTGCTCGAGGAGATCGTGGGCGAGATCATCGACGAGCACGAACCCGAGCACGAGGTCGTGGCGTCCATCGCCGGGGATTCGGCGGTGGGCTGGACCGTCGACGGCCGCTACCGCGTGGATGACTTCAACCGCGAGACGGGGCTCGCGCTTCCCGAGGACGAGGACTACGACACGGTGGCGGGATTCATGCTGTCGTCCCTCGGCCGCGTCCCGGCGGCCGGCGAGGTGCTGGACTCGCACGGCGCATCCTTCACCGTCGCCGATGCATCGCCCGCCGCGATCCGAAGCGTGACGGTGCGCCTGGCGGCTCAGCCGAACTCGTCGCCGCGGAAGGTGCTGGCCAGGTAGGCATCGCGCACCATCGGGTCGTTGATGATGTCCTTGGGTGCACCGTCGCG
>JBEGNG010000224.1:0-3587 GCA_041182645.1 Planctomycetota bacterium | reverse complement strand
CCGGCGGTGGACACGCTGCGCCTGGTCCCGCGTGCCGGCACGGCTGCCGCGCGTGACCACGCAGCGCTCATCGTGGCATGGGACCGCGCGACGGCGTTGCCGATCGCGGTGGTGGGCGAGTCGACCGAGGGCGACCGCACGCTGGCCCGGCTGCGCAACCCATCGCTCGAGCCGCTCGGTGCCGAGGACCGCGCACTCGTCGAACGACCTGCCGGCCTCGAAGGATGGACGGTCGATCGCCGTCCGCTCAAGCCATGACGCGTGAACCCACCCTGATGCGGTCGATCGCCTCCGTGACCCGGATGGCGTTGCTCGCCGGTGCGCTGGTCTCGGGTGCTGCGCATGCCCAGGACGCACCGCCGGCGCGCCGAGCCGATCCCACGATGATCCCACGCTCGGCCGCGAGCCGCGCTGCGCTCGACGCGAAGGTCGCCACGCCCGATGCCCTCAAGGATCTGCGCGTGCGGTACGGCGCATGGGAGCAGGGCGACCTGGACACGCCCGTGCGTGCAGCCGAGGCTGCGGTGTGGTCGTGGCGATGGGATGAGCCGGCGCTCGGTGATCCATCGGTGCCGGCCACGCTGCGCGCGCGCGCGCTCCTGCAGCAGGGTGCATGGGACCGCGCGATCGCCGCCTTGGCCGACGATGCATCACCGCGCGCGACGGCGCTGCGCGGACTCGCGCTCGCCGGTGCCGGTCGGCTTGCCGAGTCACGCACGGCGCTCGAGCCGCTCATGGCCGAGCCGATGCCCGCGGTCGTGCGCACGCAGGGCCAGCGCGAACTCGTGCTCGCCAAGGCCGAGGCCCTCGAAGCCTGGTCGATGACCGGCCGCGTGGCGCCGCAGCTCTACGAAGCCGTGATCGAGGCACTGGGCGCCGCCCGCGCGCTGGACCGCACCGACTGGGAGGCCATGCTGCTCGAGGCGAGGATCCTGGCCTCACGCCACAACCGTGCCGATGCCTGGAAGGCGCTCGCCGATGCGCTCGCGCAGCACCCGCGGCTGGCCGAGGCGTGGCGCATGCGGGGTGAGTTCAGCGGCGGTGCACTCGAGCAGGCCGATGCGTTGGCGATCGCCGACGCGATCGATCGCTTCTCGCCGGCGTGCCCGGCCGCCGCCTTGCTGCGCGCGCGGATGGCGCTGATGCAGGACGATGCCGACGGCGCCGAACCCTCGCTGCGCGCGGTGCTTGCGGCCGCACCGACGCAGCCCGATGCGCTCGCGTACCTCGCGGCGATGCACGCCGTCCGCTTCCGCCCCGAGGCGATGGAGCAGGCCCTGGCCGATGCGGACCGTGCCGCGCCGGGGAGTCCGTGTGCGCCGCTCGTCGTGGGCTCCATGCTCTCCCGCCGCCGCCAGTACGAGGACGCGGCCGTGCTCCTGCGCCGTGCGTGGGACCGCGCGCCGGAGTGGAGCGAGCCCCCGATGGAACTCGGGCTCATGGACATGCAGTCGGGGGAGGACGCCCGTGCGCTCGAGGCGCTTGAGGCGGCCGTCGAGCGGGATCCCTTCAACGTGGGCGCCACGCTCAGCCTGCGCCTGCTGCGCGACATGGCGCCCTGGCCGGTGCGCGAGGGCCGGCACTTCACCGTGCGGTCGCAGCCGGGCATCGACGATGCGATGGCCGATGGCATGCTGGCGCAGCTCGATGCGATGCACGAGGAGGTCTGCACGCGCCTGGGCCACGAACCGGCGCGCCGCACGCGCATCGAACTCATGCCCGACCACGAGTGGTTCGGTGTGCGGCTCACCGGCCTGCCGGCGATCCACACGATCGCGGCGTGCACCGGCCCGGTGATCGCGATGGAGGTGCCGCGCGAAGGCAGCCGCAAGAAGCACCTGGGCCTTTTCGACTGGCTCGACGTGGTGCGCCACGAGTACGTGCACACCGTCACGCTGTCGCAGACGCGCAACCGGATCCCGCACTGGATGACCGAGGCGATCGCGGTCGACCTGCAGCACAAGCGCCGCGACTACAAGGATTGCCAGATGCTCGCCGCGGCACTCGAGGGCGGCACGCTCTTCGACTTCGACTCGATCCTGACGGCGTTCGTGCGCCCCGCCAAGCCGACCGATCGCGCGCAGGCGTATGCACAGGGCCACTGGTGGGTCGAGTTCATCCGCGACCAGTGGGGCGACGATGCCCTGCGGCGCATGCTCGTCCTCTATGCGGGTGGTGCGACGGAGTCGCAGGCGCTCGCACAGGCGCTCGACGTCTCGAAGCAGCAGTTCCTCGATCGCTTCTCGCCTTGGGCGCGCGCGCAGGTCAAGGCATGGGGCCTGGCACCCGAGCCCCCGGCCGATGCGCTGCTGGGCAAGGACCGCGTCGAGCCGGTGAGCGACAAGGAACTCGACCTGCTGCTGCGTGGGCACCCGGATCACCCGGATCTGCTCGAACTCGCCGTGCGCCGCCGCACCGAGCGCGGCGAGGGTGATGCGCCCGACGTCATCGCGCTGCTCGATCGCTACAGCCGTGCGCGGCCGGTCGACCCGTTCCCGCACCGCAAGCTCGCGGAGGTCGCGCTGCTGTCGGGGCGCGATGCCGAGGCCGTGCCGCACCTCGAGCGGCTCGATGCCGTCACCGACCGCGAGAATTCCTACGCGATCGAGCTGGCCCGCATCGCGCGCGCGGCGGGGGATGGTCCCCGTGCCGGCACGCACATCGAGCGTGCCGTGCGCATCAATCCCTTCGATCCTTCGCTGCGCGAGCTCGCGGCGGCGACGCAGCTCGAGGCCGGGAACATGGCCGCGGCACGCGTGCATGTGGTGGCGCTGGGCATCCTCGAGCCCACCCGCGAGCAGCACAAGCGCCGTCTGGCGCGGCTCGATGAACTGATGGCGAACGCGCGCTGAGCGGGCGGCCTTCGCGCATCGTGCGCGTGCAGTGCGTGGCCGTGGCGTGCTCCCTGCGTGGGTGCGGATGGGGGCGTCGACGGCTTCAGGCGCCGCGCATCCAGGGCAGCGCGTCAAGATCGACGTTGCCGCCGCAGAGGACGATGCCGGTCGGCACGGGATCCCGCGAGCGGAACCCCTCCTGCACCGCGACCGCCACGCCCACGGCGCTGCTGGGCTCGATCACCAGCTTCATGCGTTCCCAGACCAGCCTCATGGCCGCGACGATCTCGTCCTCGGTGACGGTGATGACCTCGTCGACGAGGTCGCGCACGACCGGCAGCGTGAGTTGCCCCAAGGGCGTGCGAAGGCCATCGGCGATCGTGCGGGTGGGCGGCACGGGCTCGATGCGGCCCGTCCGCTTGGCGATCGCCGCGTCGCCTGCGTTCAGTGGTTCCGCCGCGATCACGCGCAGGTCCGGGCGCAGTGCCTTCATGGCGATGGCGATCCCGCTGATCAGGCCTCCGCCACCGATCGGCACGATGACTGCGGCCAGGTCCGGGCACTGCTCCAGGAACTCGATCGCCACCGTGCCCTGGCCCGCGATGATGTGCGGATGGTCGAAGGGCGGGATCAGCGTGGCGCCCGTGTCGGCGACCACACGCTCTGCCGCGGCGGCGCGGGCCGCCGCGTTGGGCTCGCACTCGACGATCGTGGCGCCGTGTGATCGCACCGCGTCCTTCTTCACGCGTGCGG
>JBEGNG010000223.1:0-3624 GCA_041182645.1 Planctomycetota bacterium | reverse complement strand
GGGCGCGTCGGGCCTTCCGCTCGCTGCGCTCGAGACCATCTACTCGTACTCGGGCGCCGTGGCGCACCTGCGTCCGGAGGGCGTCGTCTTCGGATGGGTGCGGTCGACCGCCTTCGGCCAGGACACCGTCGAAGCCATGTGCGTGAGCCCGACCGGCGCCACCGTGTGGAACCGAAGGCCGATCGCCAGCAACCTGAGCCCGAAGGGCAGGATGCAAGCCCATGGGGTTCCATACGGCACGATCCTGCTCTGGGAAGACGGCATCACGCTCGGCTCGTCGGACATCCGCGGCATGCGCATCGGCAGTGACGGTTCGCTTGGGCCTGCGGTGCGGCCCTCACCTGACCTGAACGGCGATGGACAGGTCGACGGCGCCGACCTGGGCCTGCTCCTGACCGCGTGGTCCGGCGAACCCGGCGAGTCGCCGGCCGACCTCAATGCGGACGGCGTGGTCGATGGTGCCGACCTCGGTGAACTCCTGACGGCGTGGGGCGCCTGAGCATCAACCTAGGGCGGTGCGGGTGGAACCCACCTCGGCGTCGTCCTCATCGGACGCCAGCGCCTCGGGTGCGGGCTGGTCGAGCAGGCTGAGCCTGGTCGCCACCACGAACAGCATGAGCAGGTGCTTCTCGCCCATGAACGAGCCCTGCTTGAACGAGAGCAGGATCTGGTAGGCCAGGAGCGCCAGGAGGACCGCTGACAGGTTCCTGTCCCTCGGGCTGTCGCGCCATGCACTGAAGAGCCTCCAGGCGCCGCGGACCCCGAACCAGGTCACGAGGGCGAGCAGCGTGAATCCGACCATGCCCAGTTCGGCCAGCGCCTCGACGTAGGTGTTGTGCACGTACACGTCACCGAGACCGAGCGCATAGAACGCACCGTTGCCGAAGCCCAGCAGCCACGCCGCGGGCTGCGAGGCCCATGTCCCGAGGAAGTCGGTGACCATGCGGAGGCGCTCCAGCGCATCACGGCCTGCCAGCGACCAGCGCCGGTCGCTCCCGGTCTGCGCGAAGAGCTGCGCACCGAGCACCGCCACGGAGCCCAGCACGCCCAGCAGCGTCGCGTTCAGGAAGAAGGATCCCACGTTCGCCAGGCGGTAGGCCATGGGATAGAAGGCGACGCTCACCACGCCGGAGAAGATGACCTGGCCCCGGGAGGAGCTCGCGAAGAACAGTGCGGCGCCGAGCAGCGCAGCCGTGATCCGGACGGCCAGGCCGAAGCTGGACTTCCAGGAGAACAGCACCGCCACGATGACCATGGCGCCGCCCATCTCGCTGAGGGCGAGGGGGCTCGACTTGAAGGCGCCGAGGTCGAGGATCAGGCGCCCCCAGACGTTCTTCGAATTCGGGTTGAACAGCACCCCTGCCGCGATGATGGGCCCTGCCACCAGCATCACCTTCAGGGACTCCTCGAAATCATCCAGCCCATCGAGCAGCAGCGGCACGATCACCACCGCGAGGATGAACGGTGGGAGCGACGATCGGATGATGTCGGCGACGGACTCCGACTGCGGGCTCCACAGCAGGGATGTGAAGGCCAGGGCAATGAGGAGGCACGCGATGACGACCGCAGGGTTGAAGGCCGCGCCGTACCCGCGACCCCGAGCGGGCTTCATGATCAGGCAGGCGGAGCAGGCGAGGCCGACCAGCAGGTTGAACAGCCAGGGGATCTGGATGAACAGGGGATTCGACGACTGCAGCAGCTGCTCGAGGGGGAACATGATCGCCACGAGGGCGAATGCCCACGACCCGCGCAGCACGGCCCCGGTGAGGAGCGTGAGCACCAGGAGCGTCGAGATGGAGCCGATCAGCGCGGTCACGTCGGTTCAGTCCTCGGGAGTGGGTTCGGTCCATACGAACATCGAATGGAATCGGCCCGAGACTTGGGCAAATGGAAGGAAATCCGTTGCGACCGCACCTTGCCGGAGGAGTCCATCGCCCGGACCGAATTCCGCTCCACGGGCCCCCTTCCGCGCCATACAGTTCCGCTCCGATGCCGCAGACCCGCCGTGGACTCAATCTGGTTCTGCTGGCGTCGGCCGTCAGCCGGGGGCTGGGGCTGGCCCAGAGCGTCCTGTTGGGGTTTCTCCTGTCCCGGGAGGAGTTCGGCGTCTACGCGACGGCCATCGGCGTCCAGATGTTCACGGGTGCCCTCCGGGGCGGCGGGGCGTGGATGGTCCTGGGCTCGATCAGTCCCGATGACTTCCGCACCCAGGGACGCTCCGTGTTCACGGTGGGCCTGAGCATCGGCCTGCTTGGTGCGGCACTGACCCTCGGAGCAGCATTGCCCGTTGCCGAGGCCTACCGCATCGAGGGACTTGCGCTCGTCCTCGCGATCCTCGGCGTGCAGCTGGTCGCTGCGCCCTTCCAGCAGTTCGCGCAGATGCGCGTCAGCGCCGACCTGGGGTTCTCGCGCCTCTCCATGGTGCTGCTGTCGAGCAGCATCCTCCGCTTCGCCACGGCGATCTGGACGGCCTGGCGTGGCTACGGTGCCGTGGCCTTGGTGCTGCCGCAGCTGTTCGCGACCGTGATCGAGGCGGTGCTCTGTGCCCGGGTCGGGGGCATGGACTGGGGCTTCTTCAGGCCTGACCTGCGCGCATGGTTCCCGACGTTGCGGCGCATGTTGCCGGTCATCCCGATTGCCGTGCTCAACTCGGTCAACCTGCAGGCCGACTATTTCATCGGCTCGCTGTTCCTCAGCACCGGCGCACTCGGCCTCTATTCATTCGCCTACTCGATTGCCAGCCAGCCCTACCTGCTGCTGACGGTGGCGCTCCAGCGCGTCCTCGTCCCGGCGTCGGCCCGGGCCATGGCCAAGCCTGCGGCCCGTGACGACTACCTCGCCAGCATGGCCACGACCGTGTTCTTCGCGGTTCCGGCCGCGTGCATCGCCCTCGCGATCGTCTTCCCGCTTGCGGACCGGCTCGTGTGGGGGGGGAAGTGGTCCGATGCTTCGAGCCTCGTGGCCGTCCTCTGCATCGGCCTGAGCGGTCCGGTCGCGGTTGGCATCCTCGTGACGCCGCTGCTCGCGGAGCGCAAGTACCGCGCTGTCCTGGTCTCGGAACTCGTGAGGGCAGCCAGCGTCGTGTCGGGCGCCCTGTTCGGCATCTTCGGCCTTGCCTCGATCCCGTTGCTCGATGGGAACCCTTCCGCCGAAGCCATCCGGCTGGCCGTCGGCGTGAGTTCGATCACCACGCTGACGTCGGTCCTGACGGCCATCTGGTTGTTGCATGCTGCCGGATTGCGGACACGACCGCTGCTCGAGGCGCTGACCGTCGGCCCGGTCACCTGCCTGCTCGCCGGGTATGGGGCGTGGAGCGTGAGTGCGTCGCTGGACCGCTCGTTCCCGGTGCTCGATTCACGCTTCGGCTCGCTGGTGAACCTCATCGTCACGGGCATCCTCTATGCGCTCATGCTCCTGTGTGCCCTGCAGCTGGTGCCTGCGCTGCGTGCCGCGTACGTCAACGTGGCCGAGCCGGGCCTCGCGGGCCTCAAGCGTTTCGCCCAGCGGTTGAACCTGCCCATCGGCGACTGATCGGACCGCGGCCCCGCGCATATGCTTGCGCGCGTGCAGCGCATGAGGCTCTACAACACGGCGCGCCGGGCCATCGAGCCGGTCGTCCCGATC
>JBEGNG010000222.1:0-3625 GCA_041182645.1 Planctomycetota bacterium | reverse complement strand
AACGCCGCATCCGAGGTGCCGGCGAGGGAAAGGGTTGCGGTGATGGACAGGATCGAGAGGGTCTTGGTCGTCATGGGACGGGATTCCTTGCGCCGGTCCGGCGCTGCACTGGTTCTGGATCGGGACCCTTCCTCCCCCTGCCCCGTCAACGCAATCGGCGGTGTCGCTCGATCAGGAATCTGGGAAGTTTCCCCCTCCAACGACAACGCCCCCGGCGGATGCCGGGGGCGTGGCGGATGAATGGACCATACAGGACTTGAACCTGTGACCTTCTCCGTGTCATGGAGACGCGCTAGCCAACTGCGCCAATGGTCCGAGTTCCCTTGCGGGAGGGGAAGTGTAGCGCAGCAGGCGCGACCTGCAACCACCCGGTCACCTGCCTGCCATCGATCGGATAACACTTGCGTCGATGCACGCGGGCAGTCACGCACCCACCCGACCGCAGACCGAGTCCGAGCGGCTCGGCACGATCCTGTTCGCGCAGGGCCCCGATGCGCTGCTGGCCGAGATCGGCGGGTTCGACCCGGTCGCGGTGGCCAAGGTCCTGGACACGCTCAACAGCGGTGCGGCGATCCGGCTCTACGACCACCTCGATGAAGTGCAGCAGCTGGGGGTGCTCGAGGCGCTCGACCCGCGCGTCGTCTTCCGTCTGGCCAACGCACGGATCTTCCCCGAGCGCAGCGTGGGGCGGGTCATGTACTCCCCTCGCATCAGCGCGCGCCCCGACGACAGCGTGGGCGCCACGATCGAGAAGGTCGGCGCGATGGACGCTTCCTCGAACGTGTTCGTGGTATGGGTCATCGAACAGGGCGGTCGCCTGCTGGGCTGGGTCCGCATCCAGGACCTGGTGACGCACCCGCATGCGGCGTCGATGGCCAGCGTGATGCATGCGACGGTGCCGCTGGTGCAGGCCGCGGATCCCCTGCTCGACGTCTACCGTCGTGCCATGTCCGAGCGCGTACTCGAGTACGCGGTCCTCGACGACCGATCGCGATTCGTGGGCACGCTCCGCGCGGACGTCCTGTTCCGCGAGGCAAGCCTGGAGCTCGGTGAGCGCGGCGGCGAGAGCGTCGGGGTCGACCGCGACGAACGCCTGAGCACGCCGGTCAGGGAATCCCTGATGAAGCGTTTGCCCTGGCTCGTGCTGAACCTGGGGACCTGCTTCCTGCCCGCGGCCATCGTGGTCCTCTTCGAGGGCACGCTGAAGGAGTTCGTGCTGCTGGCCTCGTTCCTGACCGTGCTCGTCGGGCAGACGATCAATGCCGGTGAACAGGCGCTTGCCGTCATGGTGCGGGCCATGACCTTCGCCGACATCAAGACGATCCGCCTGCAATCCGCGCTGGCCAAGGAGTTCATGGTCGGCCTGCTCCAGGGCCTGGTCTGCGGGCCCATCGCCGGCATCGGGATGTACGTGGCCGTCGTCGTGAAGCAGCAGCCGGAGCCCATGGCCCTGGCCATCGCCACGGCGATCGCCACGCTCCTGGCCAGCATCATCGCCGGGCTGTGCGGCACGGCCACGCCGTGGATCCTGAAGAAGTTCGGGTTCGACCCGGCCTTGACCAGCCACATCGCGCTCACGACCGTCACCGACGTGGCCAGCATCGCCCTGCTGCTCGGCCTGGCGCAGTGGCTGGTGCCCCTGCTCTGACGGGACGCGCCCCCGACGGCGTCGGGCGCCTTGCGCGGCGGACTCGCCGGGGCCGCGTGGCCGCCGGGATCAGGCCGGTGCGGCCGCGAATGCCTCGATCGCCCGCTCGATGCGTCGCAGCGTGCTCGCCTTGCCCAGGATCGCCAGCGTGTCGAAGATCGGCGGGCTCACGGTGCCGCCGCTGACGGCGATGCGCAGCGGCTGTGCCGCCTTGCCGAGCTGCCCGCCCGCATGGGCATCGGCGTAGGGCTTGACCGCGGCTTCGATCCCCGCCGAGGTCCACTCGGTCACGCCGCCGAGGACCGGCAGCAGTGCCCGCAGGTGGTCGCATCCGTTGGGTGCATCGCCGAGCATGGCTTTCTCGGTGTTCTTCGAGCGTTCCCAGGTGAGCCCATCGTCGGCGACGACGAAGAACCGGTTGCCACGGAACATGTCGTCGAGCGTCTTGCTGCGTTCCTGGCTGGCCTTGGCGAGCATGGCGATCCCCTGCTCGCCCATGCGGTCCATGAAGGCCGGGTGGTAGGCGCGGCCGTGCACGACGGCCCGGCGGAGGAACTCCTCGTGCGGCATCCCGGTGATCGCGTCGCAGTTGAAGCTGAGCAGCTTCACGCGGTCGAACTTCGCGGGCGTCTTGACGACCCGGCGCGGGTCGAACGCGGTGCGCAGGAACTCGAGGTCGAACTTCTCGATGTCGTTGCCCGGGCTCCAGCCGTTGAGCGCGAGGAAGTTGATCAGCACCTCGGGCAGGTAGCCCGAGCGCTTGAAGTCGTCGACGTTGATCTCGGGCAGCGTGATGCCGAGCGCATCGGCCAGGCGTTGCCCCGTCTCGAGGTCGAGCTGCACGTTCTTGTCGCCCAGCCAGGCGGTCCATGCGGCCGGATCGACGGTGCCCGCCGGCGGTTCGGCGAGCTTGCGCTCGGCGACCGCCTTGCGCAGGGCCTTGTCCTTGTCACGCTTGCTCATCTTGCTGCCGTCGGGGTTGCAGATGATCGGCAGGTGCGCATACGCGGGCCGGCGGAAGCCGAGCGCATCCTGCAGCAGCATGTGCTTGGCCGTGTTCGTGAAGTGCTCCTGCGCACGCAGCACGTGCGTGACCTGCATGAGTTCGTCGTCGACGACCACCGCGAAGTGGTAGGTCGGGAACCCGTCGGCCTTGCGGATCACGAAGTCGTCGATCTCGGTCGCAGGGATGGTGGCCTCGCCGAGCACCTCGTCCTGGATGGTCACGTCATGACCGGGGCACTTGAGCCGGATGACGGCCGGTGCGCCGGAGGCGAGCCGCGCCTTCACCTCGTCGGCGCCGAGCGCGAGTGCAGCACGGTCGTACCGGTAGGGCTTGCCGGCCGCCGCCGCCGCCTTGCGCTTGGCATCGAGTTCCTCGCCCGTCTCGAACGCGTAGTACGCGTGCCCGGCATCGAGCAGGCGCTGCAGGTGGTGGTTGTAGATCGCCAGGCGCTCGCTCTGGAAGTACGGCCCGTGCGGCCCACCGCCCACGCCCTGCCACTCGGGGCCCTCGTCCCACAGGATCCCGAGCCAGTGCAGGTCCTTCGCGAAGCCGATGCTCGCCGCATCGCTCGAGCGCTTCTGGTCGGTGTCCTCGATGCGCAGGATGAAGGTGCCGTCGCGGCCCTTGGCGAAGGCCCAGCAGAAGAGCGCGGTTCGTGCGCCCCCCACGTGGAGGTGGCCGGAAGGACTCGGTGCGAAGCGTGTGGCGATGCGCATGGGGCGCGGAGGGTACCGCGGAGACCATCCGTTCGGCCCGGGTCATCGGGTGCAGGTCGTCACGGGTTCGGCACCCGTGCGTCATACTGGCATCATGGCCACTGCCCCGCAGGTGCTCGGCGTCCTCTCCGACCTCCATCGCCAGGTCGCTGCCGGCCAGCGGGCGATCGACCTGCTCAAGCGCGAGGGCGCCACGCGGCTGGTCTACCTGGGCGATGCGGAGAGCGAGCGCGTCATCGACCTCTTCGCCGGCGA
>JBEGNG010000221.1:0-7593 GCA_041182645.1 Planctomycetota bacterium | reverse complement strand
GGACACCGCATGCGGTCGTGCTCGAGGGCGCGGCCGCGTCGTTCCATCGGATCTGGCGTTCCGGCTCGCACTACCGGCTGGCTTCCACGCCGATCGCGCAGGCAGCGCGATCCTCGTCACCGCCTGGGAGCCATCGTCGCCTCCACGCCACCTTGGCGATCTGCCCGAATTGCTCTGGACCGTCCGCCGCGTGCACGCCGCCGGCGTGGCGCACGGCGATCTGAAACCCGACCATCTCCGCCTGCGTTCCGACGGCTCCGCATTCCTGATCGATTGGGGCAGCGCGACCGTCGCGGATCAAGCCGGCCGCTCCGCGGATGCCGATCGCATGGCAAGCGTCATGCGTGCGCTTGGGCAAACCTCCGGTGCGCCATCCTGGATCGTCGAGCCAGCCCGTGGGCTCTGCGAGCAAGGATGCCTCGGCCTGGCCGCTGCATGGCTCGCCCTGGGCGCGCCTCGCCGCCACGCTCGACGACTCGTGTCCACCGCCGTACCGACAGCGATCGCGATCCTCATGACGGCGGTGATCGCGTGGACCGTCGGTCCTTCGAACGGGAGCGCGAGTGCCCTGGAGCCGGACACCGGCCGAGGCCGCGATCGATCGCTTGCGTGCGCGGGGCAACCTCGTCGAAGTCGTGCATGGCGTCGATGGAAGCCCGGCCGGAGCATGGCTGGCATGGCCTCGATTCGATCCCGCCGTGCCGGCCCGGGAGCGACTGGTGTTCTGGATCGAGTTCAAGGATGGCATCGAGGTGATCTCGAGGAAATCCCCGGGAAGCCTGTCACCAGCGACCTGGCCCGAGTCACTTCCCACGGCACCCGACCGCACACCATGACGCACCGACCACCGACGCGGCTTCGCCCCCCCCTCGCCCTGGTGCTGCTCATCCTCGGTGCAGCGCTCACCGTCGTCCAGCTGATGCTGCCACGGCCACACGCCGCTGATGACGCACCGGCACTGGTCGTCGGCAGCCGCCAGTTCAACACCGCCCCGGGCACCGTCGAGTTCATGGATTGGCTCGCCACGCGATCGATGCTGCGCGGGGGTCAAGGTGCCGACGATGGCTCGATCCGCGCGATCCTCATCGATCGCCGCATCGCCGATGGCGTGGTGATCCCAGACGGCGGTCTTCGCGCGGGCCAGGTGCAGCTCGACCAGCGCGGCACGATCATCGGCCATCAGCCTCCGGCCGCGGATGCATGCTCGATCATCCTCGTCCCCGACGAACGCGATCCCAGCGTGCTCATGGTGCTGTGCGAGGGCGCGTGCGCGGGCGCATCCAGCCGCTGCGTGCTTCGATTCGACCAGGAATCGCTGCGCTTCGAGTGTGCGTGCCCATGAGCGAGGGCGCTCCATCGCATGAAGGAAACGCCGATGTGGATCGCCGGGCCCTCGCCGATCGACTGCTGTCGGCACGCACGCTCCTGCTCGCGCGGATCCGGCAGCGCCTGGTGCGGGCAGGGCTCACCTCGACCCAGGCCGAGGACATCTTCTCGACGACCTTGCGCAGGACCGATGCCGCCGCCGTCGCCGGTCGGATCGTGTCCGGCATCGACGATGACCAGCTCATCGCGTTGGCCACGGCAATCAGCACGAACGCCGTGCGGGAACAGGCGCGACGCGAACGGCGTGACCGCGAGCGGTGCGAAGGTGCCGCACGCCACGCGCCACAGGCTGCCGACGAGCCGGTCCTCCATGACGATGCCGACGATCCGTTCCTTCGGCTGACCGACGCCGAGGCCATGGTCGTGCAACTGCGCCTGCGAGGCGCGGGTTGGAGCCTGATCGGCGAGCAGTTGGGCATGAGCGCATCCGCGGCGCACCGCCGCTACTACCGGGCCCTGCAGCGACTGGGCGAAGGCGCCTGACGCCACCAAGGCCGCGCGGGCTTGGTCTACGATCCCCGCCCCATGAGCTGCGACCCGGCTGAACCCATTGCGCTGGCCCTTCGCGCGGCGATCGCCGCCGAGTGCGGCATCGATCCCGCCCAGGCCGATCCGCGGCTCCAACCCTCGGCGAACCCAACCTTCGGCGACCTGCAGGCCAACTTCGCCATGGCGCTGGCCAAGCAGTGCGGCCGCAACCCGCGCGACCTCGCGCAGGCGGTCGTGGCGCGCCTGGGCGACTCGCTCGATGCTCGCTGCGAACCGATGCAGGTCGCCGGCCCGGGCTTCATCAACATCCGGCTGCGGCCCGCCGCGCTCGGTGCCGCACTCGCCGCCTTCGATGCTCCCGCGCTGGGCATCGACCCCCCCGCCGACACGCACACCTGCGCGGTCGACCTGTGCGGGGTCAACGTGGCGAAGCAGATGCACGTGGGCCACCTGCGCGCAACGATCATCGGCGACACGATCGCGCGCACCTACGAACGGCTCGGCTGGCGCGTGTTCCGCCAGAACCACCTGGGCGACTGGGGCCTGCCCATCGCGATGACGCTCGCGAGCCTGCGTCGACGCGGCACGGACCTGGCCACGCTTACGCTCGATGACCTGAACGCCGCGTACCGATCCGCGCAGGCCGAGGGCCGCGACGACGAAGCCGGGCTCGCGGCGGCGCGCGCCTGCCACTGCGGCCCGCACCGCATCGCGGAGCTCGAGGCCCAGCACGACGGCGCCTCGGCCGCGATCGCCGATGCCAAGTCCACGCTGGTGCGCCTGCAGGGCGGCGATCCGGAGCTCGTGCGGCAGTGGGAACGCATCATCGAGGTCACGATGCGCGAGGTCTACGCCGCGGCCGCGCTGCTCAACGTGCGGCTCGATCCCGCAAGCGAGAAGGGCGAGAGCAGCTTCCGCGACGAGCTCGCGCCGGTGATCGAGGCCTTCGAACGCGCCGGGCTCGCCACGATCGACCAGGGTGCGCTGGTCGTGAAGTACCCCGACCGCGAGCGCCCGATGCTCATCCGCAAGTCCGACGGCGCGTTCCTGTACGCGACCACCGACCTGGCCGCGCTGCGTTTCCGCATCCAGGGCCTGGGCGCCGAGCGCGTCATCTACTGCGTGGATGCCCGCCAGCGCGACCACTTCAAGGATGTCTTCGATGCCGTCCGCATGATCGGCTGGACCAAGCTCACCCGCGAACGCGGCGGTCGCGAGGTTGCGGTCGAGTGCCAACTCGTGCACGTTCCCTTCGGCACGGTGCTCGGCGCCGACAAGAAGCCGCTCAAGACCCGCAGCGGCGAGAACTTCACGCTCAAGGCGCTGCTCGACGAGGCGATCGACCGCGGGGTGCGCGAAGTGACGGCGCGCTCGAGCGACCCCGCCAGCCCCACCCACGGCATGGGCGCCGCGGAACTCCACGCGATCGGCCAGGCGGTCGGCATCGCAGCGGTGAAGTACGCCGACCTCAGCAGCGAGGTCTCGCGCGACTACGTCTTCGACCTCGACCGCATGGTCGCCTTCGAGGGCGACACGGGCCCGTACCTGCAGTACGCGCACGCCCGCATCGCGAGCATGCTGGCCAAGGCCGGCGACGCCGCGGCGTGGACCACCGCAGGCATCGACCCATCGACGCCCGAGGAGAAGGCGCTCGGCTTCGCGATCCTGCGCTATCCCGCTGCGGTGCGCACGGCCGCCGACCAGTGCTCACCCAGCACGGTCTGCGCGTACCTCTACGCGCTCGCGAACGCATTCAACGCCTTCTACCAGGCGTGTCCGGTGCTCAAGTGCGACGATGCCGCCATGCGTGCCAGCCGACTGCGCCTGGCGCACCTTGCGCGCCGCACGCTCGCCGATGGCCTCTCGCTGCTGGGCATCGAAGCTCCCGCCCGCATGTGAGCGCGCGTCGGGGCGTGAACTCACTTCGTACGCGTCGTTCGTGCGCTGACCGAGCCGTGTTCAGGTCCCGAAGCAGCGATCGCCGGCATCGCCCAGCCCCGGGCAGATGAAGAAGCGCTCGTTCAGGCAACGGTCGAGCGCTGCCGAGTACACGCGGACATCGGGGTGCGCCGCGTGCATCGCCGCGAGCCCCTCGGGCACCACCACCAGGCAGACCACGCTGATGTCGCGCGCACCGGTGCGCTTGACCTCGTCGACCGCGCGCGCGGCGCTGCCGCCGGTCGCGAGCATCGGGTCGATCTCCTCGGGCTTGGCCGTGCGTTCATCGCGACGGATCCCGATGTGACCCACGCGAGCCTCGGTGAAGAGCGACAGGATGCCGTCGGTCATCCCGAGTCCCGCGCGAAGCACGGGCACGAGCGTCGGCGCGGCCTTGAGCCGTCGCGCGACCATGCGCTCCATCGGCGTGTTGATCTCGACCGGCTCGGTCTCGAAGCGGCGGCTCACCTCGTAGGTCATCAGGCCGGCGATCTCGCCGAGCAGCCGCCGGAAGTCGCTGCTGCTGGTCGCGCGATCTCGCAGCACGCTGAGCTTGTGCTGGATCAGCGGATGGTCGACCAGCCACAGGTTCGGGTGCTGCGGGTGTGCCTGCATGCGCGGTGTTGTATCCGCATGCGGCTAGCATCGCGCGAGCGGCCCGGGTCCTTCGTGGGTGGCCGCCCGCATCCTGACAGGACCGACACATGACGACCATCACCAACGCGCAGTCACCCCAGGCGTCGAGGCTCTTCACGGCCAGCTGCCTGGCGCTCATCGTCACCGCGATGAGTTTCGCCCTGCGCGGCAGCGCCATGGGTGCCTGGACCACCGAGTTCGGCCTGACCAACGAGCAGGCCGGCTGGATCAACAGCACGGCGTTCTGGGGCTTCACGCTGGCCATGGTCTTCGGCGGACCGCTCTGCGACGCGGTCGGCATGGCGGTGATCGCGCGGCTCGCGTTCGTCGGTCACCTCGCCGGCATCCTCCTCACGATCTTCGCCTGGGATGCCTGGAGCCTCTTCGCCGGCACGCTGCTCTTCGGGATCGCCAACGGATCCGTCGAGGCCGCCTGCAACCCACTCATCGCGGCGCTCTACCCCAGCGACAAGACGACCAAGCTCAACCACTTCCACGTGTGGTTCCCCGGCGGCATCGTCATCGGCGGGCTGGTCGCGTTCATCATGGCGAAGGCCGGCCTGGGATGGAAGGCACAGTTCGCATCGATGCTCCTGCCGCTGGCCGCGTACGGCGCGCTCTTCCTGGGCCAGCCGATGCCCCCCACCGAGCGCGTGTCGATGGGGCTCTCCGGCGGCGCGATGGTGCGCGCGTGCCTGAACCCGATCTTCCTGCTGATGGTCGTGTGCATGCTCATGACGGCCGCGACCGAGCTCGGGCCGGGGCAGTGGATCCCGAGCATCCTGGAAAACGCTGGCGTTTCAGGCATCCTGGTGCTGGTGTGGATCACCGGGCTCATGGCCGTCGGTCGCCAGTTCGCCGGGCCGTTCGTGCACCGCCTGCAGCCCTTGGGCATGCTGCTCGCCAGTGCGGTGCTCAGCGCGCTCGGCTTGTTCCTGATGAGCCGGTCGTCGGGCGGCATGCTGTTCGTCGCGGCGACCGTCTTCGCCTTCGGCGTCTGCTTCTTCTGGCCGACCATGCTCGGTTTCGTGAACGAACGCTTCCCCGCGACCGGCGCGCTCGGCTTGGCCATCATGGGTGGTGCCGGCATGCTCAGCGCGGGATTCGTACTGCCTGTGATCGGCAGGTTCTATGACCAGGGCATCGCGGCGCGCGTGCCGGAAGGCACCACGGCCGAGGCGCTCAAGGCCGCCGCCGTGGGCAGCGAGCAGGCTGCGCAGTGGATGGGCATCCAGGCCGGTGCCGGGCTCGAGGCCCTGGGCAAGGTCGCCGCGCTGCCGGTCGTGCTGGCGGTCGTGTTCGCGGCCATGCTGGTGCTGCTGCCGCGGACCAAGTCCGCGCACTGATCGTCACGGTGCTCCCTGGCACCGCGCCGACGCGCGCGTTGCTTCAGACGCTGCACGCATGGCGTGCAACGGACCGGCTCACGCGCCGGGAATCCACGGCGTGTCGGCCACGCCGCGCTCCTTGTTCGCGCGCCGGGCCATCGCGAAGAAGAGGTCGCTCAGCCGGTTGAGGTAGACCAGGATCGCGTCGCCCACGGGCTCGGAGTGGTTCAGGCTCACGACCAGTCGCTCGGCGCGACGGCACACCGTGCGGGCCAGGTGCAGCCGGGCGGCAAGCTCGCTGCCGCCGGGCATGACGAAGCTGCGGATCGGGTCGTTGCCCGACTCGACCTCGTCGATCCAGCCTTCGGCCTCCTTGATGTGGCCGTCGCCGATCCGGATGATCCGGGACTGCTGCTTGGCGCCTTCGGGGGTCGCCAGGTCGGCTCCGATGTCGAAGAGGCGCGACTGGATCTGGCTGAACATGGCCAGCAGCCGGCCATCGAAGCCCCGCCCCGGCTCGCAGCCGCTCGCACACAGCCCGACCACGGCATTGAGCTCGTCGATGGTGCCGTACGCCTCGATCCGGGGGTGATCCTTGGCAACCCGGGCTCCGCTGAAGAGGCCCGTCGTGCCGTCGTCGCCGGTCTTGGTGTAGAGCTTCATGAGGGGGATCCTTCGTGGTCCTGGGCTCGGGGGATTCAGCGTTGGAGGGAGGTTATCGATGCGTTTGGGTGACGACCGCCGAGCATCGACGCCGGCCCCCGGAATCACGGATTTTGGCGTTCCTCCACCTGTTCTGCCGTATAGTCCCATTGCGGCTCCACCGTGGTCCTCGCCAGGGTCCACAGTGGGTGGGTTCGCAGGTCAGCCGTCCACTTCTCACGACCTGCAGCATCGAAGGATCGTCCCACGATCCGCATCATGGGTGAGTCGAGCCTCGTGCCCGGCCCACGCATGCGGTGTCCCGACACTCGGCAATGCCGGCCTCGTCGGTCGGTCCAGCAAGGAGCCTCCCCGTGAAGCAACGCAACGCATTCACCATCGTCGAACTGCTCGTCGTCGTGGCGATCATCAGTCTGCTGATCGCCATCCTCCTGCCTGCGCTCGGTCGCGCGCGCGATGCCGCGCTCGTCACCCAGAGCCTGGGCAACCTCCGCAACCTCGCTGCCGCCAACGCCACCTACGGCGCTGACTACAGCGACCGTCAGTTCACGCTGGCCGGCGATGACTTCGGCCTTGCCGCCGGCAACTGCGGCACCTACCTCGGCACCATCGGTTGCCCCGGCCAGGCGATCCTGGGCTGGGATGACACCGGCGGCCTCTGGGGCTACTGGCTCGGCGGCGGCCTCTGCCCGCCGAACTACCCCGGCACCTGCGGCAACTGGATCGTGAACTGGCCGAACGAGTGGAACTTCACGAACGGTTTCTTCGGCTACTACCGCCTGCCGAACTGCAAGCCCTTCAACACCTACGTCAACGGTCGCTTCTACGACCGTGCATTCGTGGCACCGAAGGACAAGCTCACCATGGAGCGCGCCGAAGAAGGCATGGGCGACCCCGGCGAGTTCACCATCCTCCCGCAGGCGCCGGGCCAGGTCGTCTTCTCGACCTACGTGTGGAGCCCCGCTGCACTGTGGAGCCCCGACGTCATGTCGCGCAACGGCTTCAAGCAGCCGAACACGCTCCCTGGCGCTTGGAAGTGCCCGTCGCAGGGTCAGGCCAAGTACTCGGAACTCAAGACCCGCATGATCGAGCTGTACTGGCTGCAGAACCAGGACGGTGGTCCGACCAACCCGGGCTTCTCGGGCGGCTACAC
>JBEGNG010000220.1:0-5056 GCA_041182645.1 Planctomycetota bacterium | reverse complement strand
TCGATGGGTGCCTGGATGAGCTACGGCCTCGGCAGCCTCAACCGGGACCTGCCGTCGTTCATCGTGCTCGTCTCCAAGGATGCCGCGCGCGACCAGCCGCTCTATGCACGCCTGTGGGGCAGCGGGTTCCTGCCCAGCGAGCACCAGGGCGTGCAGTTCCGCTCCGGCCGCGAACCCGTGCTGGCCCTGTCGAATCCCGAGGGCGTCTCGCCGCATGCGCGGCGGGCGATGCTGGATGCACTCGCGCGCATGGCGCGATCGGCCAGCGCCCGCGAAGGCGACCGCGAGATCGATGCCCGAGTCGCGCAGGCGGAGATGGCGTTCCGCATGCAGCTCTCGGTTCCCGAGGCGACCGATGTCTCGGGCGAGCGCGACGAGACCTTCGAGCTCTACGGGCCGGGTTCGCGCGAGCCTGGGACCTTCGCGGCCAACTGCCTGCTGGCGCGTCGCCTGGTCGAGCGCGGCGTGCGCTTCGTGCAGCTGTTCCATCAGGGCTGGGACCAGCACGGCGGCCTGCCCGGCGGCATCACGCACCAGTGCCGGCAGACCGACCAGGCCAGCGCCGCGCTCGTGCAGGACCTCAAGCGACGGGGCCTGCTCGAGGACACGCTGGTCGTGTGGGGCGGCGAGTTCGGCCGGACCGTCTATTGCCAGGGGCCGATGACCACCGACACCTACGGTCGCGACCACCATCCACGGTGCTTCAGCGTCTGGATGGCAGGGGGCGGCGTGAAGGCCGGCCATGTGCACGGGGCGACCGACGAGTTCGGCTACAACATCGAGCGGGATCCCGTGCATGTGCATGACCTGCATGCCACGATGCTGCGGCTGCTCGGCGTCGATCACGAGCGGTTGACCTGGTTCCACCAGGGCCGCCACTACCGGCTCACCGACATCGCCGGCCGCGTGGTGGACGGCGTGATCGCGTGACCGGGCGGTCCCTCGCACCGATGCGTCCATCATGACACCGCCCCCGTCAGTGGCGCGGACGCCAGAGACGGGGGCGGTCGAGTGCCTCGTGGAAGGCGGCTCGTGTTGTCAGGTGCTTGGCGGGTTCCCGTCCGCCGCGCGCCTCGCCGGATCGTGGAGCAGTCCCCACTGGCCGCGATCCGTTGCCTCAGCGTTCGTTATGCACTGAGGCGATCGGTCCGAACCTGGCCGCGAGTCCCTAAGCGTGCCAGCCTCGTTCCACAGGGAGAAACGCCATCCCCCGGCGGGATCGATCATGGCTTGACGATTTTTCCGTGCGTCCGGCCGTGGGCCGACGGTCGACCATGAAAAACCCCCGCCGTCAGTGTGTGCGTTGACGGCGGGGGCGGTCGTTCTCCGAGCCCCGAAGGGCATGGAGGGATGAGGTTCGTTGCTGGCAGAACGGAATCCCGGAATCCCGGCCCTGGACCGATCACCCGTGTGGCCGGAACCGCGTGATTCGATCGGGCGACGCCGTGATCGATTCGCGGATCGGATTGCGTTGATCACGACATGAAGTTTGCGTCAACGGAGCAGGGACACCCATGCAGCCTCGCCGGGCCATCGGTCCTTGGTGTCGAGGCCGCGGTCTATGACCGTTCGGGCGGCATCGCCCGACGAGAAGTGCTCAGGCTCGGCCAAGCACCTCGCCACCTTGCGGTCGACCATCCGTCCGCGGCGGGCAGCGTGGAAGCATCGATCAGCCAGTCGATCATCGTGGCGTGGCTGCGCGGCGGCTCCCCGACGGTCCTGCGCGTGGCGCTCGGCGTCCCGGAAGGGACCCAGGCCCGACTCGAGTTGTCCTGGATGGCCGCGCCCGGGGTGGCTGAACTGCAGTTGGATGGCGATGGCATGGACTTCACATCGGTGCAGCTTGCTGCCGCCGCAGCCGACATGCCGTTGGTCCGCTTCCTCGCACCCGGTGACTACGCACTCAGGGCGTGGGCCTTCGAGGGTGACGTGGCCATCCGCATCGACGTGGCCTGACGTCCGGCCCGGGAACGGGGCCTGATCCAACACGGTTCAATCGCCGACCGAGCGCTGACTCAGTGCATCGCGGCTGCCAGTTCGGCCGCGAAGGCCTGGGCGCTTGCCGGACGATCGGCCGGGTCAAGCGACAGGACGCGCGACAGCAGCACGTCCAGCGCAGCAGGGCAGTCGGGTGCGACGCTGCGCAGCGGAATCCTCGGGTCGAAGAGCACTGCCTTGAGCAGCGCCATCGTGCCACGGGATTCCACGGCGTAGGGCAGGCGTCCCGAGAGCATCTCGTACAGCACGACGCCGACTTGGTAGAGGTCCGTCGACGGCCCGATGCGGTCCGGTGACCCGTCGGCCTGTTCGGGGCTCATGTAGGCGAAGGTCCCCACCAGGTTGCCGGTCTGCGTGTGCACGCCGGTGCGTTGCCCATCGTGGGTGAGCCGCGCCACGCCGAAATCGACCAGCCGGACGCGGCCGGAGTCCTCCACGAGGATGTTCTGCGGCTTCAGGTCACGATGCACGACGCCGGCGGCGTGGGCATGGCGAAGCGCAGCGAGCACCTGCATGACCGCCTCGACGCGCTCGTGCATCGTCCGGCCCGGTTGCCTCGACCAGGCATCGATGCAACGACCCTCGATGAACTCCATGACCAGGAACACCTGGCCCTCGACGGTCGTGCCGGTCTCCAGCAGCCGCACGATGCCCGGATGGTCCAGTCGCGCCAGCACGCGGCATTCCTGCCGGAAGCGCTCGATCGACGACCGATTCGCGTCGTCGCCGATCAATTTGATGGCCACCCGTTCCCCGGTGTCGAGGCTCATGGCCTCGTACACGCGGCTGGTGCCGCCTGCGGCCAGGTGCTTGACGACCTCATGGCCCGGGATGACGGGCATGCGTTCGCGGATGGTCGTCGCCAGCGGGACGCACGGCGCGCTCGCGCAAGCCTCGCCGTCGGCACGGAGCAGGGCGATGACTTCGGACTTGGTGTCCTCATCGGGGCAGTGCTGCTCCAGGAAGCGCACGCGCGAATGTTCAGGCAGTTCGACGGCGTGGTCGAACAGCATGCGGATGGTGGGCTGCAGCACGCTCACGGCGCCACCTCCTCGCCGGCATCCTTCGATGCAGCATCCTTCGACAGGCCGTACTCCTTCTCGAGGTAGGCCTTGGCGAAGCGCCAGTCGCGGTTGACCGTCGGCACGCTCGTCCCGAGCACGCGGGCGATGGCCTCGACCTGCATGCCGCCGAAGATGCGCAGCTCCGCGACCTTGGCGGCCCGCGCGTCCGACTCGTTCAGCCGCCGCAGCGAGTCCTCCAGCTCCAGGACGCCCTGCACGCCGCCGGGCGTGGCGATCACGTCGCGGTCATCCACGGAAAAGCGCTTGCCGCCACCGCCGCGCTTGCGGCTCCCGCGCCGGCGCGCGTGGTCGATCAGCACGCTGCGCAGCACCGTGGCGGCGGTCGCCATGAAGTGGTCCTGGTCGACGAAGTCGGTTGGGCTGCGGTCGGCCAGCTTCAGGAACGCCTCGTGGACGACGGCGGTCGACTGCAGGGTGTGGCCTTGGGGCTGGTGGCGCATGAAGGCGCCGGAGAGTTCGCGCAGCCGTTCGTAGATGCCCTCAAACAACTGGGGCAGCGAGGGGCGGGAGCCCTCGTCGTGGGAGCCTGGTTGCATACTGACACCTCATCGTGGACGACCCTTGCCGGGCACACTCCGGCAAGCCCACAATCACCAGGGGCGACTGTCCCACCGACCAAGGGTCGAGGCGAACAACCCGCTCGATCTGACCATGAGTTACCACCGCTTTCTTCCAAGACAAGGAAGAAGTCCATGATTGGAGCAGACTTCAGGGTTGTTCCTGCCGGGCTGTCGCTCGTCCGAGTCGTAAACTTCCGCGGATTCCGTGGTTGTGAAAACTCGCCCCCAGGCGCGTTGGCACCAGGGGGCGAGGAACTTTGTGCGCCGACCTCAGGGCCGGCGCGAGCGAGGCGAAGTTCGTGAGATCCGGCCGCGGATGACCCCGGCACATGAGAAACGACGTCCATCCCTTCGCTGGATCATTGCGGAGCGGGAATTCCGGAACAATTGGGGGATGTCGGTTGCGTTCGCACGGTTCCCGGACATTCTTCGGCCGGAAACGGGGCGGACCTCCCATCCGCTGCGTTTGAGTCCCCGCCACGCACCTCGTCCCCAGAGGCCCCCCAATGTCCCCCCATCGAAGCCTTGTTGGCTGCGCGCTGGTCGCCGCCGTGGTTGCGCCGAGTGCATCGGCGTCGTTCGTGTTCGTGAGCGATCTCGGACTCGAGCAGCAGGGTGCGTACACCGGCTCCTTCGACTTCGTCCAAGTCAACGCCACCACCGCCAACCTGGTCGTGACCCTGACCAACATCTCGGCGGCAGCCAACGGTGGGTATCTCACGGCGTTCGCCTTCAACGTTGCCCCGGGCATGACCATCTCGGTCTCGATGGGATCCGGCCTGCCCCACTGGCAAGCCTTGTCGAACCCTGTCGATGCAAGCCCCCTTCCGATGTTCGATTGGGGCGCGAGCAGCTCGTCATCGTGGCAGGGCGGTGGGCCGCCGGCCTTCGGCATCGGCGTTGGGCAGACCGTGTCGACCACGCTGGTCATCACGGCCGCGCCGGGCGTGCTGTCCGGACTGACCGAAGCCTCGTTCTTCGATGCATCGCGCACGGGCTATGCCTTCGCGGCACGCTTCCGCGGCTTCGAGAACGGCATGAGCGACAAGGTCGTCGGCATCGTGCCCGCGCCGGGAGCACTGGCGCTGCTGGGCATCGCTGCCGCCGTCACGCGGCTGCGCCGGCGCTGAGCGTGTGGGCACCACCTCCGCCGCCGCGATGGCGAACGCCCGGGCGTTGGCTCACGCTCGCGGGCATGGCCGGGCTGCTGCTCGGCACCGGCCCGCTCATCGCGGTCATCGTCGCTGCACGCATGGGCTGGACGGCCGACCCGAACCCCAACCCGATCGGCCTGGGCATCCTTGCGTTCGTCAGCTTCTGGCCGAGCATCGCCGCCCTCGTGGCCGGCCTCGCGCTCTGGCTCGGCTCGCGCCGTGGGTGAGGGGGTGGTGCGACGACAGCACCCCCGCCAGC
>JBEGNG010000219.1:0-3707 GCA_041182645.1 Planctomycetota bacterium | reverse complement strand
GATCTGCTCGATCTGCGCCGCCGGCTCGGCCAGCGCCTGGGTGTGGCATCGCTGCCGTCCGGGCCGCAGCACCCGCCAAGCCCGCGAAGACCGTTCCCTTCATCGAGCGCCACTACTTCCTGCTCCGCCGGCTGCACAGCCTGAGCGGCGTCGCGCCGATCGGCCTCTTCCTCTTCCCGCACCTCACCACGAACTCGAGCATCGTCTGGGGCTCAACGCTGAACAAGGGCAAGTTCGGCGACATGGTGGCGCAGTACGGCAGCGATGCCGCCGGCGTCGCCACCTTCCAGCACGAGGTCGACTTCATCCACAACCTCCCGGCGCTGGTCTTCATCGAGATCTTCGTGCTCTGGCTGCCGATCGCCTTCCACGCGATCCTGGGCGTCTACTTCGCCCGCACGGGCCGCAGCAACGTCGACCGCTACGCGTACCAGGGCAACTACCGCTACTGGCTGCAGCGCATGACCGGCTACGTCGGCGTGGCGTTCATCTTCGCCCACGTCAGCAGCCTCCGCTGGGGCTGGACCTACGGCGGCCTGCTGCCGACCTTCGACGCGGCGCACGCCGCGAGCTCGACCGCGCAGCACATGCAGGACGGCCTGCTCGGCGGCACCATCGCCCTGCTCTACCTGTTCAGCGTGCTGTGCCTGGTCTTCCACTTCGCCAACGGCCTGTGGACGGCAGCCATCACCTGGGGCCTCACCATCTCGTCCGGCGCGCAGCGTCGCTGGGGCCAGGTCTGCGCGGCCATCGGCGTCGCGCTGGCCATCGCCGGGACATCCGCCGTCGTCGGCTTCGCCACGCTCGACACGGACGAGGCGCGCGAGGTCGAGGACCGGCTTGCACGCGAACAACCGGCCGCCGCGGCCAACCCTTGACATCAACGACCGACCTGCCTTGAATCAACCGGAGTCCAAACCATGGCAACCAAGCAGTCCCGCGTGATCGTCGTCGGTGGTGGCCTTGCCGGCCTCGGTGCGGCCGTGAAGGCCGCCGAACTCGGCGTCCAGGTCGACCTCTTCAGCATCGTGCCGGTCAAGCGTTCGCACAGCGTGTGCGCCCAGGGCGGCATCAACGCCTGCAACGAGATCGCCCGGCAGCAGGGCTACTCGGAGCACGAGCACTTCGACGAGTCGATCTACGGCGGCGACTTCCTGGCCAACCAGCCGCCGGTCTACGAGATGGCGCACTGGGCGCCGCGGATCATCGACCTGCTCGACCGCATGGGCGTGCCGTTCAACCGCACCAAGGAAGGCCAGCGCGACCTGCGCCTCTTCGGCGGTTCGCTCTACAAGCGCACGCACTTCGCGGGCGCGACCACCGGCCAACAGCTCATCTACGCCTTCGACGAGCAGGTGCGCCGCTTCGAGACCGAGGGCAAGGTCACCAAGTACGAGCACTGGGAATTCCTGCGTCCGCTCATCGCCGCCGACGGCACCTGCTGCGGCATCGTGGCGCAGGACCTGCGCACCATGCAGGTCCGTGCCTTCCGGGCGAGTGCGGTCGTCATGGCCACCGGCGGCTGCGGCCTCGTCTTCGGCAAGAGCACCAACAGCGTCATGTGCACGGGCGGCGCGGCCAGCCGCTGCTACCAGCTCGGTGCCTGGTACGGCAACGGCGAGTTCATCCAGGTGCACCCCACCGCCATCCCCGGCCACGACAAGCTGCGCCTGATGAGCGAGAGCGCCCGTGGCGAGGGCGGCCGCGTCTGGGTTCCCCGCCGCAAGGGCGATGGCCGTGACCCGCGCCAGATTCCCGAGGGCGAGCGGTGGTACTTCCTCGAGGAGAAGTACCCCAAGTACGGCAACATCGTGCCGCGCGACATCGCCACCCGCGAGATCTTCGACGTCTGCGTCAACCAGGGCATGGGCGTCGGCGGCCAGAACCAGGTCTACCTCGACCTCACGCACCTCGGCCGCGAATACATGGACCGCAAGCTCGGCGGCATCGTCGAGATCTACCGCAAGTTCGTCGGCGAGGAGCCGTCGGAAGTGCCGATGCGCATCTTCCCCGGCATGCACTACAGCATGGGCGGCCTGTGGACCACGTACACCGCGAAGCCCGACCACAAGGGCATGGTCTACGGCGCACCCAACAACATGATGACCAACATCCCGGGGCTCTACGCCTTCGGCGAGGTCAACTACCAGTTCCACGGCGCCAACCGCCTCGGCGCGAACGCGCTGCTCAGCTGCATCTTCGACGGTCTCTTCTCGGGTGCGAGCGTCGCGGCGTGGGCCAAGGACCACGCGGTCGACGCGGTCCCGCAGCAGGTCTTCGACGACGGCGTCGCGGCCGAACAGGCCCGCATGCAGGGCCTGGCGTCGGGCACCGGCGGAGAGAACCCCTACCAGATCGGCAAGGAACTCGGCGACGAGATGACCGCCGCCGCCACGGTGGTCAAGAGCGAGGCGCGCCTGCTGCAGGCCCGCGCCAAGCTCGCGGAGCTGCGTGACCGTTCGCGCCGGATGAGCCTCTCGGACACGGGCATGTGGACGAACCAGAACCTGTCGTATGCCCGCGCGGTGGCCGACATGGTCATCCTGGCGCAAGCCATCATCGAGGGCTCCATCGAGCGCAAGGAAAGCCGCGGCAGCCACTACCGCACGGACTTCCCCACGCGCAACGACGAGCGCTTCCTGAAGTCGACCGTTGCCGCCTACGACGCCGCCTCCGGTGGGTGCCGCATCAGCTTCGAGGATGTCGACACGGCCCTCGTGCAGCCGCGCGCGCGCACCTACGGCAAGGTCGAGGCCCCGGCCGGCGCCCCTGCTCCCAAGGTCGCGGTGCCCGCGAGCCCCGACGCCGGCTGATCAGGCGATGAACAGTCGTTCCAGCCACTGCTTGGCCGGCGGCCAGTAGAGGCTGGCCCAAGTCCCGGCGACGAAGCACGCCATGCCCACCAGCGCCGTGCGGTCGGTGCGCAGCACCTCGAGCGGGCTGTCGCTCAGGCCCCGTCGGGCCCGTCGGTAGAAGCGATAGACCACCAGCAGCACGAACGGCGTGAGCAGCGCCAGGCCCGCCGCCCCTGCGCCGTACAGGCCCTTGGCATGGTCACTCAGCGTGTAGAGCAGGTACAACAGGACGGCCATGCACGCCGAGATCGCCAGAAGGAACTGCAGTTCCTGCTCGTCGCCGTAGCCGGCGCGCTGGCTCCAGCCGCCGCCCTCCCGTTGTGCCGCAACCAGGTCGCAGGTGCGCTTCACGAACCCCAGGAAGAGCGTCAGGAAGAACACGCAGAGCACGAGCCAGACCGAGATCCGCACGTCGATCGCGACGGCACCCGTGACGGCCCGCAGGGTGAATCCCAGCGCGATCGTGGCAACATCCAGGTACGCCCGTCGCTTCAGCGTCAGGTTGTAGCCCGCCTGCAGCACCGCGTAGGAGACGATCAGCCATCCGGCCGCATTGCCCGGGCGGAAGCCGAGGGTGAGGCCGACCAGCATGCACGCCACGCCGATGATCGATGCGGTGCCGGCGCTCACCGCGCCGCTGGCCACCGGCCGCCTGCGCTTGGTCGGGTGCTTGCGGTCCTCGGCCGCATCCCACGCGTCGTTGAGCGCGTACCAGCCGCTCGCCACCAAGCCGATCGCCACGAAGGCCATGATGGCAGCCCGGACCTTCGCCTGGGCGATGGATGCGTCGACCGTGCGTCCTTCGCCGGCCAGCCAGAACACGATCGGCACCAGGACGAAGACTCCCTTGGT
>JBEGNG010000218.1:0-3714 GCA_041182645.1 Planctomycetota bacterium | reverse complement strand
GCCGACACCTGGCTCGTGGCCGACCTCGACGCCGCGCTGCTGCTGGCCCAAGGCGGCCTGCGCGGCGCGCGCATCGTCACGCCCGGCGGCGACCTCATCGACCGGACCGGCGTCGTGACCGTGGGGGCGGCCGATGCGAGCGTCGGCGGCATGCTGTCGCGGCGTGCCGAGATGGCCGAACTCGTGGCGGCGACCCGGGCACTCGGGCGCCGCATCGAAGGGCTTGAGGGCGAGTGCAATGCGCTTGCCAGCGAGGGCGAGCAGGCCCGGGCCCGGCACCGGAGCCTCGACGAAGCACTGCAGACGGCGCGTCGCGACGCGGTCGAGGCGCAGTACGAGGTCGATCGCATCGAGCAGCTGCTCGCGCGCGTCGAGCGCGACCGTGCACGGCTGGTCGACGAGCGTCGTGAACTCGAGACCCGGCGGGCGACGCTGACCATCGAGCGGCGCGAGGCCACCGATCGTCTGGCTGCGCTTGCCGACGAGGCCACCCGCGCCCAGGCGGCTGCGACCGACGCCGCGACCGCCCTGCAGCAGGGCCAGGTCGAGGCGGACCACGCCGTCGAAGCCTTCAACGCGGCACGCCTGGCGGCCTCACAGGCCCAGTCCGTGCTCGACGCGACCCGCCGCGAGAGCGGCATCCTGCGCCGTTCGATCGATGACCTCCGTTCGCGGCGGGCCACGCTCGAGGACCAGCACGCGCGCCGGCACGGCCAGCTCGACGAGTTCGCCGCCGCGATCCGTGCGGCCGAGGCCGACCGTGACGCGGCGCTCGTGCAGGAACGCACCGCTGCGACGGCGCTCGTGGCGATCGCGGAGCGGTTCACGCAGGCCACCGTCGCCAACGAGCGGGCGTCCGAGTCGCTGCGCACCGAGCGCGAGGCGGGCCACGAGACCGAGCGCCAGTGGAACACGGCCGAGCTCTCGCGGCGCGAGGCGACGATCAAGATCGAGAACCTGGTGGCATCGACCCTCGAGGAACTGGCACTCGACCTCGGCGCCGGGTACGAGGCGCACCTCGCGGAGCGCGAGTCGGGTCTCTTCGTCGTTCCCGACCGGGTGGAGGCGGGCGCCGAGGCCGACGTCCTGCGCGACGAGATCCGCCGCTTGGGCAACGTCAACCTCGACGCGATCGACGAGCTCACGCTGCTCGAGACGCGGTTCAACGACCTCGGCACGCAGCTGGCCGACATCGACCAGGCCAAGTCGCAGCTCGAAGTGCTCGTGGGCGAGCTCGACCGCATCAGCCGGATCCGCTTCGAGGAGACCTTCAACGCGGTCCGGACCAACTTCGGCGGCACGGACGGCATGTTCCGCCGGCTCTTCGGCGGCGGCAGCGCGGACATGTTCCTCGTGCCCGACGAGGAGGGCAACGTGGATTGGCTCGCCAGCGGCATCGAGATCCGTGCGAAGCCGCCGGGCAAGGAGCCCCGCGTGATCAGCCAGCTCTCGGGCGGCGAGAAGAGCATGACCACGGTGGCGCTGCTCCTGGCCATCTTCCAGAGCAAGCCCGCCCCCTTCTGCGTCCTCGACGAAGTCGATGCGGCGCTCGACGAGGCCAACACCGAGCGGTTCGCCTCGAGCCTGCACGGGTTCCTCGACCGGAGCCACTTCATCGTGATCACGCACCACAAGCGCACGATGCAGCACTGCCACAAGCTCTACGGCGTCACGATGCCCCAGCGCGGCGTGAGCCGTCGCGTGGCCGTGCGCTTCGAGCAGGTCGGCAACGATGGCCGGCTGAGCAAGGACGCCGTCGAACAGGCCGAGCGCGAGGCGGTCGAGGCAGTCGGGACGGCCTGACGCCGGTCGTCGGCCGTGCCTCACCGCGCGGGGCGAGGGCGCGCGTGCAGGGCTTGGGCGATCGGTGGTGCCGGCAGGGTCACGCCTTCACGAACGTTCCGCGTGCGCGGTCCTTCGTGACGCCGGGAAACGCCAGGACCTTGTTCTGCATCGCCACCCAGACCCCCGGTGCCACGATCTGCACCGCGAGGAGCGCCTCGGTCAGGTTCTGCTGGGCGTCCGTGTCGCGGAGTTCGTAGGGCTTCATCGCTCCCGTGAAGACCACCGGCTTCGTGAGCGCGCCTTCGCGCGCGAGGCGCTCCAGCACGGCCTCGCCGCTCACGGCGAGTCGGTCGGTCCCGTGCACCACCACGACGCCGTCATGGTCCCGCAGGGCGTTGTGGACCGTGGCGGCGATGAGCGCATGGTCCTCGGGCGTCATGTCGAGGCTGTCCTTGTTCATGAGCGCCACCCGCGACACCGTGACGCCGCGGAGGTCCATCTGGGCGAGCATCACGTCGAGCACGGCCACGCGGTTCGCGAGGACGCCCGTGAGCGCGTCGTAGGTCTTCTCGATGGTGCCGCCGGTGCTGATGAGGGCGATGCGCTTCATGGGGGGCGGGGAGCGTAGCCGACGGGTGCCGCTCAGTCCCATGCCACGCGGCATCCGCCGTCGCTGCAGACCACGCGTCGGGCCCCGGTTGAGCCGCCGCCGTGGGAGTCGTGGGCTGCCGGCGAGTCAGCGCCGACGACCAGCCCCTCGCGCATGGCGCGCGCCAGTGCAGCCACGGCCCAGGTCAGGCCGACCGGGTTGGCGACGATCGTTCCCGATTCGGCGTGCAGCGTCCGGGCGAGAGCCTCGAGGATCTCGCGGCCGTCCGTGTCATCCCGCGTCGCCAAGGCAAGCCGGACCTGGAGGTCGATCACCGCGCCGAGGCCGCTGGGCACCGCGCCATCGTGATGCGAACGGAGCCGGGTCGGCAGACCGACGGGATCGGGCGAACTCCACCAACGGCCATCGTCGCAGCAGGCGGCACGCGCCGTCGCCTCGAGCTCCTTCGCGCGCCCGAGCCAGGTGCGATCACCCGTGGCGCGCCAGAGCGATTCGAGGCCGAGCCCGAAGCAGGCGAGGTCGGCCAGCGTGGCACGGGGGCCCGGCGTCCCGGCCGTGAGCGTGCGGTGCCAGACGCCGTCGCGACGATGGCTCGACCACAGGGACTCGGCGATGCGGACGGCACGGTCGATCGCAGACGGCCGTCCCAGCGCGATGCCGGCCTCGGCCAGTCCCTCGATGAGCAGACCGTTCCACTCGAGGATCACCTTCGTGTCACGGCGGGGCTGCCGCCGCTCGTTGCGCCGCGCCAGCAACAACCCGCAGGCCGCGTCCACGGCAGCCGACTCGGTCCATGCGCGGCGCGTCGGCACGGTCCGGGGCGGCTCGTCGTGATGGTGGGGATCGCGGAAGTTGGTCGCATCGAGGCCCAGCGCATCGATGGCCCCGCGGCGGTCGGCCACGGGCATCGTCGCCAATGCGTCCTCCGCCTCATGCGGCGTCCACAGGTAGTTCAGCCCCTCGCGTCCATCGACCTCGGCATCGAGTGCCGCGATGCACGCGCCATCCGCGTCCCGCATCTCGCGGTCGAGCCAGTCGATCGTGCGTTCAATCGCCGCATGCCAGCCCGGCTGCGGCGTCCGCGCGCACCCGACCGCGAGCAGCTCGAGCAGTTGGCCGTTGTCGTAGAGCATCTTCTCGAAGTGCGGGACCGTCCAGGTGGCATCGACGCAGTAGCGGTGGAATCCGCCGCCGACCTGGTCGAGGAGTCCCCCGCCGACCATGCCGTCGAGCGCCCGCACCACGGTGGGCTGGAGCGACGGCAGGTCCCGCGCAACCTCGCGCACCAGCCGCAGGTAGCACGGCTGCGGGAACTTGGG
>JBEGNG010000217.1:0-3724 GCA_041182645.1 Planctomycetota bacterium | reverse complement strand
GACCGGCACCTCGATCCTGGCCTGCAGCGACGACGCATGCGCCGCCCAGTCGCGCGTGACGATCGCGGCGGTCGCGGGCCAGCCGTACCTGATCCGTGTGGGCGGCTACGGCTCGACCGAGTCCGGCGCCGCCAGCGGGGCCGGCTCGTTGGTCATCGTGGACGGCTCGCTCTTCGAGGTCACGCGACCCAAGACGGGCAAGCGCTACGTGGCCTATGCGGCCGCGAACTGGGCAGCGGCCGAGGCCACGGCCGTGCAGCTCGGGGGGCACCTCGTCTCGATCGACGACGCCGACGAGAACGAGTGGGTGCGTGCGAACGTGGCCAACTTCGGCGGCGTGGACCGACGGATCTGGATCGGCTTCAACGACGTGGCCAGCGAGGGGCAGTTCGTCTGGACCGACGGGAGCGCCTCCACCTACACCAACTGGAATCCGGGCGAGCCCAACAACAGCGGCGGCGTCGAGGACTTCACGGAACTGCTGGGCTCGAACGGCCGGTGGAACGACCAGAGTGCAGCCGGCAACGGCCAGCAGATCGGCGTGGCCGAGCTCGGGCCATCGGTCCCTGCGTGTCCGGCCGACCTCGACCGCGACGGCTTCGTCGGCGGCAGTGACCTCGGCATCCTGCTGACGGCATGGGGCACGGCCGACGCCGCATCGGACCTCGATGATGACGGCTTCGTCGGTGGTGCCGACCTGGGCATCATGCTGGTGGCCTGGGGTCAATGCCCCGGGTGATCGCGGTACGCTCAAGGCATGCCCATCACGACGACCCTGCTGGCATGCATGATCGTGGCGCAGGCGGCTGAGCCGGCGCCTGCGGAACCACCATCGCTCACACCGGTGACGCTGCAGCTGAACTGGGTCGCCGAGCCAGAGTTCGGTGGCCTGTTCGCGGCGGTCGAGGACGGCATCTTCGAGCGCGCCGGCTTCAAGGTCCGGCTGCTGCAGGGCGCCGGCGGCACGCCCACCTGCACGCTGGTCGCTGCAGGCACCTGCGACTACTCCGTTGCCCAGGCCGACCAGATCCTGCTGGCCCGCGCGAGCGGCCAGGACGTCGTCGGGCTCTTCGCCACCTTCCAGCATGCGCCGACCGCGATCATGCTCCACGACGCGAATCCCGCCCAGACGCTCGCGCAGGCCTGGACCAGCGGCCTGACCATCGAGATCGAACCCGGCCTGCCGTTCGTGCGGCACATGAATGACATGCTCGGTGACCAGGCCGTCACGCTGGTGAGCCGATCGCCCGGCGTCGCCACCTTCGAACGCGACCTGAAGCTCGGCGTCGTCTGCTGGTGCAGCAGCGAGCCGATCACGCTGCTGCGCAACGGCATCCAGACCAAGTGCCTCATGGTCAGCGACTGCGGCTTCGACCCGTACACGACGGTGCTCATCTGCACGTCCAAGCGCGTGGATGCGGAGCCCGAACGCGTGAAGGCCTTCGTCGACTGCGTCCGCGAGGGATGGGCCGCGTACCTGGCGAACCCCGGCCCCTACCACGCGCGCATGGCCAAGCTCAACCGCGCCATGGACGAGCAGGCGATGGACCTGTGCGCCAAGGCACAGCGACCGTTGATCATGCCCGAGGGCATGGCGCCGACGCAGCTGGGGCGCATGGATGCCCGTCGCTGGCAGTCGCTCACCGACCAGATGGTCGAATCCGGCATCCTTCGGCCGGACTTCGACGCCAGCGGCTCGTGGGTCGAGTGGGGCCCCGAAACGTCCGCCGAGGACACCGGCGTGATTCCCGGGGAAAATCCCGGGCAGGCTGAAGAGGCCCCTGCCGCGCAGCCGACCGAGGAGGTGCAGCCATGAACGCCCCACGGAGCACGATGCTGGCCGTCGCCTGGTGCGCGCTCGCCCTGTCCTGGGCGGCGCCCGCCCAGGATGCCACCTCGCCGGCCCTGCAGCCGCGCGATGCCGCACCCTCGTCGACCCTCCCGCCGCGGGCGAAGGTCAAGTCGTCGACGCCGGGCCAGGTGGCCCAGTCCGCGCGCACGCTGCGGCGCAGCATGGCGTGCGAATCGTGCGGCGGCGACGGCGTCGTCGTGCGCCAACGCACGCGCAAGGCCGAGAAGCTCTTCACGAAGGGCCAGATCTACCACGAGCAGGACGAATGCTCGACCTGCAAGGGAACGGGTTCGGCCAAGCCTGAACTCATCATGCAGCGGTTCGATGCGCTGGTCCTGGCGATGGCCGGCTGCCCCGACGAACTGCCCAAGAGCGCCCCGACCACCAAGCTCCTCACCGAGGTCTTCGACTCGATCACCGATTTCGCACGCACCCGCAACGCCGAGTCGATCGACAAGGCCGCGCAGCGGCTGGCGGGCGGATTCGGCGACGAACCCGGCACGCCGCTCGTCGCGATCGGCATCATGAAGCCGTCCGTGGACCTCGGGCTCGGCACGCCGAGCATGGTCATGGAACTGCCGACCGGTGCGCTGGTCGCGCTCGATGACGCCCAGTTCCACAGCGCGAAGTCCGGCGACCGCGCGCTCGGCGCCGGCGTGGTGCGCGGGCACCTCACGGTCGGCGACGCGGAATACCTGGTCGTCGACCGCGGCTTCGTGCTGATGGTCACGAGCGAGAAGGACCTGAAGATCCAGGACGAGGAAGCCGAGGCCGCGCGCAAGGCCGCTCGGGAGCCCGCTCCGGAGCCGGAGCCCCGGACTCCACCGGCCGATCCCGATGACGAAGGCATGCCCGAGCGCTGAGCGCCGCTGACGCCATTCGGCGCGTGGGCGCTCGGTTCAGACCGTCCCGCTGACCGCCTGCATCGCCTTGCGGCGCAGCTTCTGCGACATGTTGGTGCCGAGTGCGGCATGGAAGCCGCGCTGGATCTCCGGTTCGTCACCGAGCATCGCACGCAGGCGCTCGGCATCCCACACCAGCAGTCCGCTCGGCGTGCACGCCCGCACGGTGGCCGACGCCGCCGCGTGATCGATGAACGCCATCTCGCCGATGAAGTCGCCGGGAATGCAGGTCGCCACGCGCCGGCCGTCGACCACGACCTCGAGCTCGCCGTCCTCGACGAGCCACAGTGCGGCGACCGGGTGGCCGCGCTCGACGAGCGGCCCGTCACCGGGTGCGATGCGCGCAGGCGCCGCCAGGCGCACGAGCGTGGCGAACTTGTGCGCGGGCATCCACGGGAAGATCCGCTCGCGCAACGCAGCCTCGGCCGGCGTGAGCTGGCCACGCATGCGCTCGCGCACGAGCAGTGCGATCTGCACGGCGTTCACCACGACGTACACCACGTTCCAGGCGGCGGCCTCGAGGTTGGGCGTCTCGAGCAGGAGGAAGTAGGCGATGAAGCACCCGCTCGCCACGACCGCCGCCGCGCGCAGCAGCAGGATGTCGCGCACGAGGTAGCACCCCAGGAGCAGCAGGTTCGCCAGGTGGATCAGCACGGGGCGGGATGCTACGGCCGCCTGCGCCGCAACGGCGCATGCATGCGGCCCCGGGCCTCACGCGGGCCGGCGGCGCAGGGCGAGCGCACCCGCACCCCAGATGAGGGCCGCGGCCGCGAATCCCATCGGGACCAACCCGAGCCCCTTCGACAGGGAGCCCGTGGCATCGCTGACCCTGCCCACCAGCCACGGACTCGGCACGTCGCCGAGCACATGAATCACGAAGGTGCTCATGCCGACCGCGAAGGCGCGCGCACCCGACCCCACGCTGTTCAGGATCGCTGCGTTGATCGGGGCCTGCGAGACGAAGGCGAGG
>JBEGNG010000216.1:0-9537 GCA_041182645.1 Planctomycetota bacterium | reverse complement strand
CGAGGTGATCCTGGGCGCCGGCACGGCGCAGCTCGCCATGGGCATGTTCCTCAAGAACGCCGGTCAGGCCGACAGCGTGGTGAAGCCCATCGGCCTGGGCGCGCGCGACACCCTCCGCATGGAGGCCGGCATGCCGCTCTACGGCCATGAGATCGACGAGGAGACCGACCCCATCAGCGCCGGGCTGGGTTTCGCCGTCAAGCTCGACAAGGGGCAGGATGACGAGCGGGCCGGTCGATTCATCGGGCAGGATGCGCTCCAGCACATCGCGGCCGCGGGTCCGGTACGCAAGCTCGTGGGTCTCGTGCTCGATGGCCGTCGCAGCGCCCGGCAAGGCATGCAGGTCAAGCACGGCAACGACGTGGTCGGCCGCGTCACGAGCGGCTGCCTGAGCCCCACGCTCGACAAGCCGATCGCGATGGCCTTCGTCGATGCGCCGCTGGCGGAACTCGGCACCTCGCTGAGCGTCGACCTGGGCCGCGAGAGCGCCGCAGCAACGGTCACCAAGATGCCGTTCGTGTCGGCGACGCGGTCCTGAGGAAGGGATTGCCGGGAATCCGGCGGCGCGGGCCCGCGGGGGCGCCCGTCAGGCCGACTGGCCGCGGAAGAACCGCGTGGGCTTGTCGTCGTGCAGCTGCTGGTTCAGCCGCCGCAGGGCCTCCACCTCGATCTGGCGCACGCGTTCGCGCGTCAGGCCGACGATCTCGCCGATCTGCTTCAGCGTGAGCGGCTCGTGGCCCTCGAGGCCGAAGCGCAACCGCAGCACGCGCGCATCACGCTCGTCGATCGAGTCGAGCAGCTTGAGGATGATCTTGAAGTCCTCGTTCTCGCTCGCCTCGCGGTCGGGCTGCTTGCCCCGGGTGTCCTCGAAGAGGTCCCCGAAGTCCATCGCCACGCCGTCCTCGCCCAGCGGGGCCTGGCTCGGGGCCTGGTACGCCTTCACCGCGCGGCGGATGATGACGAGCTTCTTGACCGGGAGCTTCATCTCCTTCGAGAGCTCCTGCAGGCTCGGGCTTCGGCCGTGCTTCTCCTCGAACTTGCGCGAGGTGTCCTTCCAGCGCGCGATCAGCTCGACCATGTAGGCCGGGATGTGGATCGGCTGGACCGCGTTGATCAGCGTGCGCTTGATCGCCTGCTTGATCCACCAGCTCGCGTAGGTGCTGAAGCGCGCGCCCTGCGCGGGGTCGAAGCCCTCGACGGCGCGGATCAGGCCGATGTTGCCCTCCTCGATGAGGTCAGGCAGCGTCAGCCCGCGGTTGACGTAGTTCTTGCTGATGGCGATGACCAGGCGCAGGTTCGCCTTGATCATCCGCTCCTTCGACTGGAGGCAGCCGTCGTTGATGATGCGCCAACCGAGGGTCTTCTCCTCGTCGGGCGTCAGCAAAGGAGTCTCGTTGACCTCGCGCAGGTACAACTGGAGCTCGGACTGGACTTCTGACCGGGCCATGGATTGACAATCCTAAGCGCAGGATCGGCGGCCGTGGCGGAGGAATCCGGGATCGTCGCCAAGCTTCCGGTCCCGGGCCGGCATGAGGTGGACAACCCGTTTGGAACGGGGGATTCCCAAGCTACGATCCGTCCATGGACGACCTGTCCGGGCTCCTGTCTTCATGGCCTCTTGACGCTTCGACCCCCCGCGTCCGCGTGGTGCAGGGGCTTGATGGCCGCCACAAGGTGCAGGTCCGGCTCGATCTGGGCATCCTGCAGATGGAGATGGACGGCCGCCCCGACGGGCTTCGCCCCGGGGGTCGTGAGAGCCTTCTGGATCTGCTCCGCGAGGATCCTGCGCCCGATCCCCTCGCCCCGGAACGGCTCGAGGCGCTCCGCCAGGAGGCCGGCCTGTACCAGCAGCGGGCGACCGCCCTCATGATGGCCGGGTTCCCGGGCCTTGCCGCACGGGACTGCCGCAGGAACCTCGACCTCATCGAGGTGGTCCGCGAGCGGGCGGCCCGGCCGGAGGATCGCGCAGCCTTCGAGCAGCTCCGCCTGGGCTTGGTCGTGACCCGAACCCGCGCCGAGGCGGCTGCGGCGCTGCAGGTCAAGGACCACCGTGGCGCCCTCGCGGCGCTCGAGGCCGGCCTGACGGCGGTGCGCGATGCCTACACCATGATCGGCCAGCGCAACCGGTTCGAGGCCAGCCCCGAGGTCGCGATCCTGCGCTCGATGCGCGACATGCTCGTGCCGCGGCTGCCCAGCAGCCAGCGCGCCGAGCTCGAGGAGCGCCTGCGCGCCGCGATCGCCAGCGAGAACTACGAGCTTGCGGCGATCCTGCGCAACGAACTCCGCCAGATGAAGGAGTGAGCCAACGCGGCTGCGCCGGCGGTGGCTCTGAACGCCCGCGCCGCCGGTCGGGTCAGGCGTCTTCGCTGCTCGAGGTGCCGCCGAAGACCGCGCGGTCGATGCTCAGCGCCCCCGCACCGACGAGGAGCACGTTGAGCGCCAGGGCGCAGAGCGCCAGCGACACGAAGCCGGCTTGGTACTCGCCGGGCTCGAGGCTGTAGAAGAGGCTCTCGGCCATGGCCCGCGCCGGGCCGAGTGCGAACTGCGTGCCGATCGCGACGAGCATGGCTGCCGCCCAGAGCCGGCTCAGGAATCCGATGAGCAGCAGCGTGCCGGCCACGAGCCGTGCCACGGATTCCCACTGCGCGTGCCACGGATTCCCACTGCGCGACCTGCAGCGGTTGCGGAACCACCTTGAGGTCGTGCAGCTCGAGCGCCTTGCCGAGCCAGCGCGGGGCCTGCAGCGGATCGAGCGATTCGGGATCGACGTTGGCGCCCGGCGGTGCCTGCTTCGAACCGATGTCGTAGCCGAGCTCGACGAGCACGGCCGTCTCCTTGGGCGTGAAGACCCGGGTGCCGAACGCATCGCGGAAGCCCGCGGGCGCAAGGGCCAGCGCGAGCAGGAGCCGCGCCAGGAGGGGCATCAGGGAGATGGCGAAGAAGCGTCGCATGGCGTCCGTGCCGCACCAACGGCTGGCTTAGGATGCTACGGACGCCGCGGGCGTGGCGGAATTGGCAGACGCACGGGATTTAGGTTCCCGTGGGGTAACACCCGTGCAGGTTCAAGTCCTGTCGCCCGCATTCATGACCGCCTGGACCCCATCATCGTGGACGGCCCGCACGGCCGCGCAGCAGCCGACCTATGACGACCGCGCGGCGCTCGACCGCGTGCTCGAGGAACTCGCGTCGCTGCCGCCGCTGGTGACCAGCGGCGAGGTGCTTGCGCTCAAGCAGCAGCTCGCCGCCGCGGCCCGCGGCGAGGCCTTCGTGCTGCAGGCCGGCGACTGCGCGGAGAGCTTCGCGCAGTGCCGGCCCGATGCGATCACGGCGCAGCTCAAGATCCTCCTGCAGATGAGCCTGGTGCTCGTGCACGGCTCGGGCCGCCGTGTGGTGCGCGTGGCGAGGCTGGCGGGGCAGTACGCGAAGCCGCGCTCGGCCGAGACGGAGTCGCGCGACGGCATCTCGCTGCCGGCCTACCGCGGTGACAACGTGAACCGCAGCGGGTTCACGGCCGAGGCCCGGCGGCCGGATCCCGAACTGCTGCTGCGCGGCTACGAGCGTGCGGCGCTCACGCTCAACTTCGTGCGCGCGCTCGTCGACGGCGGCTTCGCCGACATCCACCACCCCGAGCAGTGGGACCTCTCGTTCGCGCATGCGAGCCCGTCGCGCGCCGAGTACGAGCGCATCGTGCACGAGATCCGTGCGAGCCTCGACTTCGCCCGCACGCTCACCGGCGCCGACCATCCAGCGCTCTCGCGCGTGGACTTCTTCACGAGCCACGAGGCGCTGGTGCTGCCGTACGAGCAGGCGCTCACGCGCCGCGTGCCGCGCCGCGACGGGTGGTTCAACCTGAGCACGCACCTGCCCTGGATCGGGATGCGGACCGCCTCGGCCGACGGCGCCCACGTGGAGTACGCGCGGGGCCTCTCGAATCCGGTCGCGATCAAGGTCGGTCCCGCCACGGATCCTGCGGATCTGGTGCGCGCGCTCGAGTCGATCGACCCGCACCGTGAGCCGGGGCGCATCACGCTCATCCACCGCTTCGGCGCGGGGGCGATCGAGGCCGGGCTTCCGCCGGTGCTGCGTGCGGTGCATGCCGCGGGCTGGCGCGGCCTGTGGATCTGCGATCCCATGCACGGCAACACCGAGACCGTGGTGCCGGCATCAGGACCCGGTGCCGGGCAGCCCGTGAAGACCCGGGTGTTCGCCAAGGTGATGCGTGAACTGGAGCTCGCCTTCGCCGTGCACGCCTCGTGCGGCACGCACCTGGGCGGCGTGCACATCGAGGTGACCGGCGACGACGTCACCGAGTGCACCGGGGGCTCGCGCGGATTGAGCGATGCCGACCTGGCGCGCGCCTACCGCAGCGCGGTCGACCCGCGCCTGAACGCCGAGCAGGCGCTCGAACTCTCGATGCTGCTCGCGCGGCACCTGCGCGCGGGCGGGTGAACGACCCGCACGCAGGCTGCCGCACGGTCCATCCTGCCATCAGGCGCGCCGACGGCGGCTGGCGATGCCGCCGGTCAGCAGCAGGGCCATGGCGCCGGGGGCGGGCAGCGTGAAGGTGCCGATCCCGAAGCTCGGGTTCTGCGTCCCGGCGACCTTCCAGGCCAGTTCGGCCGTGTGCACGCTCACCTGGCCTGCGTCGTTGCCCGAGCGCACGACCTGGAGCAGCAGCATGCGGTAGCCGCTGGCGCCGCCCGCGGTGATGAAGTTGGGCGAGCCCGGGGTGTTGTCGTACCAACCGGCGTTGGCCGGGATGAAGCTGGCGTTCGAGGGATCGAAGCTCGGGTCGAGCGCCGTGTCGTTGCCGGCCGAGGTGCCGGAGCCCGAGGCGGTGACCCACGAGTCGTTCTCACGCGCGTTCGCGCCGAGCAGGTTGAACGACGCGCTCCACGAGGCCGAGGGGCTGCCGAGGGCGTCCTCGGCCGCGTCCTGGTGGCGGGCATTCATGCTGCCCGAGTTGGTGTTGAAGTTGAAGAGGTTGAGGAACACGAGGTTGGGCGCGTTCCAGTTGCCGAAGACCTTGTACTGGGTGTTGCCGTCGGTCGTGATCGTGCGCTCGACGGTGAAGCCGGTGAAGCTGCTGACGCCGGCAGCGGCGGTGCCGGCGGCAGTCAGTGCTGCGCAGGCGGACAGTGCGGTGATGATGCGTTGCAAGGGGATCTCTTCCTTCCTACCTGGATGTGTGAAACGAACTGGGGGGGAATCGATCCGAGCCGGACCGGCCTTGGCCAGTGCGCCCCGGAAGGATGGTTCATGAGCGCCGACGGCGCGTGGTGTTGCAGGCAGCGGTGATCGAGCGGGTCGCGTCGAAGCCCGTGAAGGTGGCGGAGGCGCGAGTGCGAGGGTGCACGCGCATGAGAGGCTCAATGACAGAGCCATGGAGGGAGAGCTCATGTTCTTCCTTCTTCCCGAATCAGGATGTGCTGAAACCACTGGATCGCCCGGGCCGGAACTGACTGGGGGGAGGAGGGCCCGGGCAACGGTCTGTTCGCGCGGGTTCCGGCAAGGTTCCCGCATTCGGCGAGTCTTTCGCTCGATTCTCCCGCGGTCCGGGTTCGCACACCCGCCGGCTGCTCCTCCGGCCCGCCTGCGGAAGGCCCGGTATCCTCCGGCGCTCCCATGGGACGAAGCGCCACACCAGTCGTCGTCACCGGCCTTGGCCCGGTGTGCGGCCTCGGCGTGGGCCTGGAGCCGTTCTGGCAGGCCCTGACCGCAGGCACGAGTGCCATCCGCCGCATCGAGAGTTTCCAGACGGGCTCCTTCGGGTGCCCGTATGCGAGCCTGCTGCCGGAAGGCTTCGATGTCCGCACGCTCGTTCCCAAGAGTTACCGCAAGGGCACGAAGGTCATGGCGCGCGACATCGAGATCGCCGTCGCCGGTGCGCACATGGCGGTGCAGAGCGCAGGGCTCGTCACGCGCGGCACCGACGGCGCGACCTCGGTGACCATCGCCCCCGACCGGTTCGGCGCCCACATCGGCGCGGGCCTCATCGCGGCCGACATCGATGAACTCACGGCGGCGCTCGTCACGAGCAAGGCCGACGACGGCACGGTCGACCTGGGCGCCTGGGGCAGCGGGGGCATGAACAACCTGACGCCGCTGTGGCTCCTGAAGTACCTGCCCAACATGCTGGCCTGCCACGTGACGATCATCCACGACTGCCAGGGGCCGTCGAACACGATCACCTGCGGTGAGTCGAGCGCACTGCTGTCCCTGGGCGAGAGCATGCGCGTCATCGGCCGCGGCGATGCCGATGCCTGCCTGTCGGGCGGCGCCGAGAGCCGCGTGAACCAGATGGGCATGATGCGCAACTGGTTCAGCGGTCGCCTGCGGCAGATGCCGGCCGGTGCACAGGGGCCGGAACTCGTGCGTCCCTTCGATGCCGATGCGCCCGGGTCGGTGCTCGGCGAGGGCGGCGGGATCCTCGTGGTCGAATCGGCCGATTCCGCAGCACGGCGCGGCAAGGCCCCGCTGGCCATGCTCGCCGGCTTCGGCGCGAGCCAGTCGGTCTGCACCGACACCCTGGGCATGGATCTTTCGCAGACCGGCGAGGACATCGCCGCGGCCATCGAGTCGGCGCTCGATGATGCGGGCATGACCGCCGACGGCATCGATGCGATCGTCCCCACCGGTTGCGGCGTGCCAGAGGTCGACCAGGGCGAGCGCGCGGCGCTCGAGCGCGTCTTCGGCGCGCGGCTGGCGTCGCTGCCGATCGCGACCGTCGTGCCCAACGCCGGCTTCTGCGGTGCGGGCACCGGCGCGCTGGCGGCCTGCGCCGGCGTGCAGATGCTGGCCACGCAGTCGATTCCCGCCCGCTTGAACAGCGCCTCGACACCGGGCCTCGATGCCTCGGCGGCGGGGGCGCGCCCTGCGGCGCTCCGCGCCGTGCTGGTGCTGACCACGAGCCTGGGCGGCCAGAACGCCGCCATCATCCTGCGGAGGGCGTCATGAGCGTGCGCATCGTCGTCACCGGCATGGGTTGGGTCACGCCCCTGGGCCATGATCTCGAGGGCGTCTGGGGCCGCATGATGCGTTCGGAGTGCGGCATGGCGCCGATCACGCGCTTCGACGCGCGGACCTTCCCGACGACCTTCGCCGCGGAAGTGCGCGACTACGACGTCAACGCGTTCGTGAAGCACCCGCAGGCGCACGCGACGGCTGGGCTCAACAGCAAGTACGCGCTCGGTGCGGCCCGCCAGGCGTGGGCGCAGGCCGGGCTCGATGATCGTCCCGCGCCGAGCCTGCGTCGCGTGGGCATGTACCTCGGTGCGGGCGAGGGCGTGATCGACACGGCCAACTACTTTGCGGCCAACGTCGCCGGATGGGACGCGGCGTCCAGCCGCGTCGGTGCCTCCTGGTTCGACGCGGCGCACCGGCTGCTCGACCGCGCCCGCGAGGTCGAGCAGGAGCCCAACATGCCGCTCGCGCACCTCGCGCGCGAGTTCGGCATCCGCGGCCCGAGCTACAACTGCCTGACCGCGTGCGCGGCCAGCACGCAGGCGATCGGCGAGGCGTGCAGCATCCTGCGCCGCGGCGATGCCGATGCGATGCTCGCCGGCGGCACGCACACGATGATCCATCCCCTGGGGATCACCGGCTTCAACCGCCTCACCGCGTTGAGCACCTTCAAGGGCGACCCGACGAAGGCCAGCCGTCCGTTCGACATCGGCCGCGACGGCTTCGTGATGGGCGAGGGCAGCGGCATGGTCGTGCTCGAGACGCTCGAGCATGCCCAGGCGCGTGGCGCCACGCCGCTGGCCGAGTTGATCGGCTACGGCTCGAGCGCCGATGCCTTCCGCATCACCGACATCCAGCCCGATGGCCGCGGCGCGGCGGCCGCGATGACGCAGGCGCTCGCGCAGGCCGGCATCGATCCGCACGCGCGGCTGGACGACGGGCGCCCGCCGATCCAGTACATCAGCGCGCACGGCACCGGCACCAAGGAGAACGACTCGATCGAGACGATCGGCGTCAAGCGCGTCTTCGGCGAGCTGGCACCGTCGATCCCGATGAGCTCGATCAAGAGCATGATGGGCCACCTGATCGCCGCCGCCGGCGCCGTCGAGTTCATCACCTGCGTGCAGGCGATCCGCCACGGCATGCTGCCGCCCACGATCAACTACGCGAACCCCGATCCCGAACTCGACCTGGACTACGTGCCCAACGTGGCGCGCCCGGCGAAGGTCGACACCTGCCTGAGCAATTCGTTCGGCTTCGGCGGCCAGAACGACACGGTCATCGTGACGCGGTGGAAGGGCGCGTGAGCGCCCGATCGCGCCGCCGTGGCCTGCTGCTCATGGCGGCGGGCGTGGCGGTGCTCCTGGCCGGCGTCGGCGCGCTGGTCCTCGTGCAACGGTCACCCGATGCATGGGATCGTGTGCGTGGTCCGGCTCGTGCCCCGTCGGCCGACCCCCGCGCGGCAAGCTTCGAGCAGGCGCTCGCCGCGGCGCTCCACCAGGTGCGGGGCCCCGAGCCCTGGGCGATCGCGATTGAACCCTCCGACCTGAACGGCTGGCTGGCCCAGCGGTGGCGGCCGTGGGCGGACTTCGCGGGGGAGTCGATCCCGGATCAGCTGCGGGAGCAGCCGCTCGAGCATGCAGCGGTGGCCATCGAGCGCGAGGGCGAACTGCTCGTGATGGTCCAGCGCCAGGGCAGGGTCGACTGGTGCACGCTGGAGGTCGTCGGCACGGCCGGTTCGGTGGGCCTCGGCGTCACCGGGGTGGGCGCGGGATCGTTGCCGCTCCCGGTGCTGGTCGCCGGTGGATTGGCCGGGGACCTCGCGGGGCTCGGGCCCGGGTTGCCGGCGCTGCGGCTCGCCGACGGCCGTCGGGTCCGGCTGCTCGACCTGGCCTTCCAGGATGGCACCATCGTGCTCCAGTGCCGCACCGAACCGGCGGCGCCCTGAGCGAGCCGGGCGCAGGAGCGCGCCGCTAGACTTCCGGCCCCATGCCGCAGATCACGATCAACGGGAAGCCGATGGAGTTCCAGAAGGGCCAGACCATCCTGCAGGTCGCCCTGGCGAAGATGGAGTTCCAGAAGGGCCAGACCATCCTGCAGGTCGCCCTGGCGAACGAGCAGGAGATCCCGCACTACTGCTACCACGACTCGCTCTCGATCCCGGCGAACTGCCGCATCTGCCTCGCCGAGATCTGGCAGCCCAACCCCAAGACCGGCAAGCTCGAGTCGACGGGCCGGCTGAGCCCCACCTGCCACACCCACGCCGCCGAGGGCATGGTCGTCTACACCGACAGCGACAAGGCGAAGGCCAACCAGAAGGCGGTGATGGAGTACCTGCTCATCAACCACCCGGTGGACTGCGCGATCTGCGACCAGGCCGGCGAGTGCGGGCTGCAGGACTATTCGCACGAGTACGGCCGCGGCGAGAGCCGCTTCGTCGAGGAGAAGATCAAGAACCCCAAGAAGCAGGTCGGCCCGAACATCCTGCTCTACAGCGACCGCTGCATCATGTGCACCCGCTGCGTGCGCTTCACGCGCGAGGTCACGCAGACCAACGAGCTCATGGTCGAGGGC
>JBEGNG010000215.1:0-3757 GCA_041182645.1 Planctomycetota bacterium | reverse complement strand
GTGCACGTGGTGGTCGCCACGCCCGGTCGCGCGCTCGACCACATGCGGCGCGGCACCCTCGACCTGTCGGCGCTGCGGATCGTGGCGCTCGACGAGGCGGACGAGATGCTCGACATGGGCTTCGCCGAGGACCTCGAGCTGATCCTCGACGGCACGCCCGAAGGCCGCCAGACGGCGCTCTTCTCGGCGACGCTGCCGCCGCGCATCGCCTCGATCGCCGAGAAGCACCTGCGCGATCCCGAGCGCATCCTGATCGCGCGCGATGCTGCGACGAAGGGATCGGTGCCCAAGGTCCGCCAGACCGCGTACATCGTCCCCCGGCCCCACAAGATCGCCGCGCTCGGCCGCGTGCTCGACCTCGAGTCGCCGACGCTGGCGCTGGTCTTCTGCCGCACCCGCCTGGAGGTCGATGAACTCGCCGAGCGATTGGTGGGGCGTGGGTACCGCGTGGCATCGCTGCACGGCGGCATGGGCCAGGCGGAGCGCGACCGCGTGATGGCACGCGCACGCGCCGGGACCGTCGACCTGCTCGTGGCGACCGACGTCGCCGCGCGCGGGATCGACATCGACCACCTCACGCACGTGGTGAACTTCGACGTGCCCTCGTCCCCCGAGGCCTACGTGCACCGCATCGGGCGCACGGGGCGCGCCGGCCGCGAGGGCGTGGCGATCTCGCTCGTGGAACCGCGCGGGCACCGGCTGCTGCGCAACATCGAGCAGGCCACGAAGCAGAAGATCTCGATCGCCACGGTGCCGTCGCCGATGGACGTGAAGGCCCGGCGGCTCGACATGACCAAGGGCGCCATCCGCGAGGTGCTCGAGTCGGGCGACCTCGAGGCGTACCGATCGGTCGCCGAGTCGCTCGCGTCGGAGTTCGATCCGATGGACGTGGCCGCCGCCGCCGTGCGCCTGGCGCACGAGGCCCTTGAAGGAGATGCCGCGCGCGACGAGGCGGACATCCCCGTGATCGAGGGCTTCGGCCGCAACGATCGACCGCGCCGCGAATCGCCCGCTCCGATGGAGCAGGGGCAACGTGCTTCGCGTGGATGGCAGTGGAGCGGGCCGCGGCAGGAGGGTGCGCCGGATGGCGGGGAGCGCGGGCCCGAGCGCGTTGCTCCGCGGGGCGCTGCCCCCCGTGGGCAGTGGCAGGACCGCCCGCCGCAACGCGGTGCCCCGCGCGGCCAGTGGAACGACCGCGATCCGCAGGACATGGAGCGGATCTTCATCGGCCTCGGCCGCAAGGCGGGCGTCCGTCCGGCTGACGTCGTGGGGGCGATCGCGAACGAAGCGAACGTGAATCCGCGCGGCATCGGCGACATCGAGATCGCGGAGCTCTACACCATCGTGGAGTTGCCGGCGCGCGACGTGGACCATGTCGTCCGGGTCCTGCGCGGTGCCACCATCCGGGGTCGCAAGGCCAAGGTGAACAGGGACTTGGGCATCCGGAAGTAGGGGAGCCAAGGTACTGCTTGACACACGCTACTGTGCGGTGTACAGTAGCGGTCGATGGCCTCGCCGCTCCATGACCGCCTGAACAGGGACCTCAGCACCGGCACGTCCTGGCTGGTCGTGCTTGCCGTGATCGCGCGCAGCACGGACCCGATCCACGGCTACGAGATCGCCCGGCAGCTCGCCGACGAGGCGCCCGAGGGCATGAGCTTCAAGCAGGGGACGCTGTACCCCATGCTCCGCTCGATGGAGGCGGACGGCCTGGTGCGCAGCACGCTCGTGCCTTCGCCCGAGGGGCCTGCGCGCAAGTGCTTCACGTTGACGGCCGAGGGACGGCGCGTGCTGGCATCGTGGGCCGACTCCTGGCGCGCCAGCAGCCGGTGGGTGAACAGGGTGCTTGGAGAAACCGATGCACGACGCTGATGCCGAATCGTCGCCCTCGTCGATCGAGGGCTATCTCGCACGCCTGGAGGTGGCGCTGCACGGTGCCGATCCCGCCGTGGCCCACGATGCCCTGATCGATGCGGAAGAGCACCTTCAGGCCGCCGTGCGGCGCGGCGTACCCGTCGGCGAGGCCATCGCGGCGTATGGATCGGTCGAGGAGATCGCCGAGGCATACCGCAGCATGCCGGGGTCCGTCGTGGGTGCCCATCTCCCGCAGGATCGTCGGCTGCCATCGGCCCCGAGCCTGGACGCATCGTCGGCGCAGCCGTCGCAGGAACCGACCGCACGCCGCTGGCGCGACGTACCCGTCGTGGGCGTCTGGTTCGATGCACGGGCGTGGGGCGCGCTCCTGTACTTCGGGGGCGTCGGCTTCGCGGTGGCCACGGCCTGCTTCGTCTGGGCCGTGGCGATCGGCAGCCTGGCCATCGGGCTGCTGCCGATCGTGCTCGGGCTGCCCGTGCTCGTGCTGTTGCTCGGTTCGGCGCGCGCGCTGTGCCTGGTCGAGGGTGCCGTGGTGCAGGCCCTGCTCGGGGTGCGCATGCCGCGCAGGGTGCAGCCCGTGCATGGGGTGACCGACGTGGGTTTCTGGCAGCGGATCTGGTGCTGGCTCAAGGACGTCCGCAGCTGGCTGTCGCTCGGCTACCTGTACGCCAACTTTCCGGTGAGCGTTGCGCTCTTCGTCATCACCGTGACGCTGGCGGCCTTGAGTGCGGCCATGATCGTGGGTCCGCTGGCGCAGATCGTGGGCCTTCCCTTCGTGACGATCTCGACCGACGTCGGTCCGGTCCAGTACCTCTGGACGGAGCTCGTCCCCGACGCCGAGGGCAGGATCGTGCTGCCGCCGTCGCTCGCCTTCACGAGCGCTGCGCTCGGGCTCGTGCTGGCCACGGGGACGCTCTGGCTCATGCGTGCCCTCGGCTGGGTCTACGGCCACGTGGTGCAGGCGATCCAGGTCGCCAGGCCGCATGCGGCGCTCTCCGCGCACCGTTGACAATCAGATACCATTCGACAACACAGAAGGATCACCCCCATGCTCCGCATCAACGACCTCGTCAAGATCTATCCCGGCCCCGTCGCTGCGCTGAAGGGCGTCTCGCTCGAGATTCCCGAGGGCCTCTTCGGCCTGCTCGGTCCCAACGGCGCGGGCAAGTCGACGCTCATGAACATCCTTGCCGGGCTGCTTGAACCGACCGGCGGGAGCGTCACGCTCGACGGCGTCGACATCGTGAAGGATCCCCGCGCGGTCTGGGCCCGCCTGGGCTACCTGCCGCAGGACTTCGGGTTCTACCCATCGCTCAGCGGCGCGCAGATGCTCGATGTCCTGCTGCAGCTCAAGGGCGTGGATGCGCCGCAGGGGCGCAAGGCGCTCGTCGGCGAACTGCTCGAGCGCGTCAATCTCTCGGACGCCGCCAAGCGCAAGGTGCGCACCTACTCGGGCGGCATGCGCCAGCGTCTGGGCATCGCGCAGGCGATCGCCGGCAATCCGCGGCTCGTCATCGTCGATGAACCGACCGCCGGCCTGGACCCCGAGGAGCGCCAACGCTTCTACCGCATCCTGGCGGAACTCGGACGCGACCGCATCGTGCTCCTCTCGACGCACATCGTCGAGGACATCGCCACGCTCTGCCCGCGCTTCGCCGTGATCCGCGGTGGTCGCTGCGTGACCAGCGGCGGGACGTCCGATGCGCGCAAGCGACTCGAGGGGCGCGTGTCGGAGGGGATCGTCACGCCGGCGGAGCTCGAGCGGATCCGCGCGTCGCACCGCGTCACGCAGGCCGTGCTCGTCGAGGGATCGCTCTTCCGCACGCGCGTCCAGGGTGAGCCCGGATCGCAGCCCGATGGGTTCGTGGCCGTCCCGCCGACG
>JBEGNG010000214.1:0-4028 GCA_041182645.1 Planctomycetota bacterium | reverse complement strand
CCCGAACAACGGCCTTCGGAGAAGCCGCGCCCACCCGAGCCCGCACCCGGCCAGCAGCGGCCCACACGCACGCCCGAGCCGCCGCCACCGCCCGAGCCCGATGTCGTCGAGGTCACGCCCGGCATCGAGGGCGGATCGCAGACCAGCATGAACTGGATCGGGTACGACGAGTACCAGGAGCACCTCGCCCGGCTGGCGACCCAGGAGCAGGCGGCGTTCGATCTCGAAGCATCGGGTGGCGGCTCGCGCGCGGCGACGCAGGAACCGCAGCCGTTGCCGCAAGGCCCCGAGGGCCAGGCGCCGAGTCTGGTCGATCGTGCCGCGGTCGCTGAGCAGCCCGCCACGGTGACGCCCGCTCCCGTCGCGCCCACCGAACCCACGCCGCCTGCGCCCACACCACCCGCCGTCGCCACGGCTGCGCCCCTCGAGCCCAAGCCGGTGCAGCCGGCGCAACCCGAGCCGGGGCCCGCGCTCTCGGTCCCCGGCATCGTGCCCGATCCGACGGCGACCGATCGCGCGCCCACCACCGATCCTTCGACGGCGCCCCCCACCGCACCGGACCCGAACAAGCCGCCGGAGCCGGCCGTCCCGGTGCCCTCGCCGACGAAGCCGGATGCGTCGAGCGCCGCTGCACCCAAGCCCGCTCCCGCTCCTGCACCCATCCAGCCCACCGCGCCCGCGCAGGTCGAGAAGCCCGGCCAGGAACGACCTCAGGTGCCACCGAAGGTCGATGCGCCGGGCGCTGCCACCAACCCGAATGCCGACCAGCCCGGCCCCGTCACCGATGGCGCCAAGAGCGACAAGCAGTCCGCCGCCACCAGCGTGATCGACGTGCCCGCGAGCCTCTGGAAGAACGGGAAACCGCTCGCGCGCGAGGGACTCAACATCAAGACGCGGCGCGTCGAGCTGACCACGCTCACGCAGGTCTCGGGCAACTACCGCAATCCGCAGTGCGACATCTACTTCGACCACACCGGCAAGCCGGTCCAGGTGAAGATCGTCGAGAGCAGCGGCATGAAGGATGCGGTCGACGAACCCGTGGTCGACACGCTCTACCGGTGGCGAGCCAGCGGCAAGCAGATCAGCCAGCTGCAGCCGGGCCAGCTGGCGCGCTTCCGCGTGCGGATCTACCTGCGCTGATGCCGTCGCGCAGCCCAGCCTCGCCTTGGGGCCCGGCCTCTTCCAGTTAGACTCGCGGATCATGCGATCACGAACGTTCGTCGTCACCATCGCGCTGACCGTGCTGACTGGCATCGTCGCCTACTCCGCGCTGTCCGCGCGGCTCGAGCGGGCCTTCGACGACATGGCCGAGGCGGAGCGTGACGGGCCGGGGCGCAACGTCGAGGAGCACGAGAACGAGGTGCCCCTGGGTACCGAGCACGCCGCCTCCGACGCGGCGGTGGATGCGCTCGAGGAACACGAGTTCTCCAAGCAGGCCGCGCTCGTCTCGTTCGGGATCTACTTCAACGACATCTCGCACATCAATTTCGTCGAGGGCACCTTCCACATCAATGCCTACGTGTGGATGAACTGGGACCCAACCCGGTTCCTGCCCCCCGGTGCCTCGGCCGAGGACGAGCGCAAGGGGCTGCCCCGAGCACCCTGCGACACCTTCGGGTTCGTCGATGCCTTCGAGCTGACCATCGAGCCTGTCGTCAAGGATCCCGGCTACGCACAATTCCGGGTCATCGGCTCGATCCGGCAGGAGTTCAAGCTGGACCGATTCCCGCTCGACCGGCACGTGCTGCGGGTCTCCATCGAGGACGAGGAGCATGCCGACCACATCCTTCGCTTCGAGCCGGACGTGCGCAACTCGGGCACGAACGACTTCCGGATCACCGGGTGGAAGCACGAGCGGCCGATCGCCTCCACGTACACGCGGCTGTACGACACGAACTTCGGTGATCGCTCGCTGCCGACCGGTGACGAGTCCTTCTTCAGCGGGATCACCTTCGAGATCCCGATCCGCCAGGTCCGGCTCGCCTACTTCGTGAAGCTCACCTGCGGCCTCTTCATCAGCACACTGCTCGCGCTGATCTCGCTGGTCGTGGCCCACTACGGCGTCGACCGGCTCGGCTTCCCGGTCGGTGCGCTCTTCGCCGTGGTCGCGAGCCAATGGGTCGTGGGCGAGGCGCTGCCCCCGCGGGCACCCCCCACCATCGCCGACTGGCTGCACGTGATCTCGTTCGGCGTGATCCTGGCCGTGATGCTCGTCAACGTGCGGTCGCTGCTCGTGCTCGAGGCAGGCGATCCCGACCGCAGCAAGGCGATCGACCGGCGGTGGTTCTGGATCATCGGACCGTCGTGGCTGGGGGTCTGCATCCTGGTCTGCGTGCTGGCGTGAGCCGCGGCCGTCGGATCCACACCCGCGCCGACCGGGTGCCCACGACCTTCAGCGCTCGAGCCGGCTGCGCCACGGCGCCAGCCCGGGCACGTCGGTCAGGTCGTGGAAGAGCGGCGTCACCGTGACCGCCCGCCCCACCAGTGCCTCGACGTCGGAACCCTCGGCCGTATGCACGAACTCCATGCCGTTGCCGCAGGGCCAGTAGTAGGCGGCACCGCCCGGGCTCGTGCGGCGCTCGTAGCCGTCGGCGCCCGCGGCGGTGTTCATCGGCACCACGCGGATCGGCGGCATCGGCGCATCGGCGCTCTCGGTGCGCGGCACGTTGATGTTCATCACGCGGTGGGCGTCGAGCGGGTGCTCGAGCACGCGGTCGATCGCCTGGCGCGCGATCCAGGCGCCACGCGCGAAGTTCGCCGGGCCCCTGCCCAGGTGCAGGCTCACGGCGATCGCAGGCACGCCCAGGAACGCGCTCTCGACCGCGGCGGCCACCGTTCCGGAATAGATCACGTTCACGCCGACATTGGCGCCCGAGTTCATGCCGCTGATCACGACGTCGGGGCGTGAGCCGGCGCCGTACCGCTCGGGCCAGATCGCCCGCAGGGCGACCTTCACGCAATCGGCGGGGCGGCCGTCGACCGCGATCCCCGTGAACGACGGCGTGCGCACCGTGCGCGTCATCAGCGGAGCGTGGAAGGTGATGCCGTGGCCCGACGCGCTCTGGACCGTGAGCGGTGCCACGACCATGATCTCGCCCAGACCCGCAAGGGCATCATGCAGCGCTGCGATGCCGGGAGCCTCGATGCCGTCGTCGTTGGTGAGCAGGATGCGCATGGTGCCCGGAGGCTACCGCCCGGCAGCGCGCGCGCCCGCCGCATCGCTGGACGTAGCCATCGCGGCCTGTCGCGCCTTGCGCTTCTCGCGCGATTCGAGCACATACTGCCGACCGCCCCAGCGCACGGCGCGCCCTGACTCCAGGTCCCTGGCGCCGTCGCGCAGGATCATCGCGACCTTCCAGGCACTCAGCGCATGCCGCATGACGCCCCAGCGCGGCGCACGCATGCGCCAGTGGATCCAGGTCAGCGTGCCCAGCATGATCGCCAGCGAGCCCGCCCCCGCGCCGATCGACCAGCCCCAGCGCGGCCACGCCAGCAGGCCGCCGACCACGCCGAAGCCGATCGACGCCAGGCTCGCCGCAGGCGCGAGCACGCCGGCACCGATCACGCCGAGGGCGGCGCGACGGAGCGCGATGACGTACATGCTCGTGACGAGCATGCCGTCGGCGACGAAGACGCCGCAGCGGGACCCTGCGCGACGGACGGCCCAGGCAAAGGCCAGGTCCTCGAGCAGCGCATGCTTCACCGCCTCGTGGCCGCCCAGCCCTTCGTACACCGAGCGCTCGAGCAGCATGAACTGGCCGTGGGCGAAGGGCTTGGGGTTCACGGGTCGGTTCGCTCGACCGAGCGGGTACCGCTTCATGAGCTGCACCGCCGCGACCGGCTGCACGTGCCGCTCGAAGGGGAGCTTGCGCGTCAGCGTGCTCAACAGGCTCAGCAGGCCAAGGCCCCGCCGCCGCAGGAGCGCGACCGTCGCCCGCACGAGCCGCGGGTCGAACCAGGTGTCGGCGTCGGTGAAGAGCAGGAGGTCGCCCCGCGCGCGTGCCGCACCGATGCGCGCGGCGTTGCAC
>JBEGNG010000213.1:0-3766 GCA_041182645.1 Planctomycetota bacterium | reverse complement strand
ACCGTCACCGGCAGGCCTTCCTCGTAGTTGGCCATCGTCACGAAGCGCAGGTTCGTCGGTACATGGCCGCGGTCGAAACCACCGCCGGGCAGCGCGCGGAACGAAGCCTCGTCGAGCACGAACGCCTTGGTGAGTTCGCGTGGTCGGTCGCCACGGAAGTTGAAGAAGATCACCGCGTCGCCGTCGCGCACGAAGCCCTCGCCGGCCGCAAGCAGGTGCGTCGGCGGCACGAACTCGTCGCCGTGCCGCGTCGGGCCCTCTGGGTTCGCGTAGGCGTGCTCGAGCGCCGCGCGCGCATCGGTCGCCCCTTGCTCCATCGGTCCGACCAGGCATCGCCAGGCGCGCTCGACGCGCTCCCATCGGTGGTCGCGGTCCATGGCCCAGAAGCGGCCCATGATGCTGCCGATCCGCGCGCCGATGCGGTCGACCGCACGCTGCACGCGTTCGATGTAGCCGCGGCCCGTGGTCGGCCCGGTGTCGCGGCCGTCGGTGATCGCGTGCACGATCACGCGCGCACCGGGGAACGAGCGCGCGGCGGCCAGGTCGAGGATCGCCTCGAGGTGCGCCAGGTCGCTGTGCACCAGGCCATCGCTGCACAGGCCCAGCACGTGCACGCAGCCGCCGGTGGCGACGGCGTGGTCGAAGGCGGACTGCAGGCCGGCGTTGGCGGCGAAGCGGCCATCACGGATCGCCCGCGTGATCCGCATGAGCTCCTGGTCGACGATCCGCCCGGCACCGATGTTCTGGTGCCCGACCTCGCTGTTGCCCATGACCGGGCCCTCGGGCGTCTCGGGCAGGCCGACGTCCTCGCCGCTCGTCCGGATGAGCGTGCTCGGCCACTCCCGCTGCATCGCGGCATCGAACGGGCAGCGGGCCCGCAGCACGGCGTTCCCGGCATCCTGCTCGGGGTGCGGATTGCGGCCCCAGCCATCCCGGATCACCAGGACGACGGGCGTGTTCACGGTCGGTGAAGCCATGCGGCCACTCTACCGCCGCCGCGGTACGCTTCCCCTGCACCTCGTGCATGGAGCGCACAGAAGGATGACCACCACCTTGGCCACGGACACGGCACCACTCACCGGCGACGCACTGCGCAGCCGCTACGACGAGATCACCCGCCGCATCGGCGAGGCCGCCGCACGATCGGGCCGCAAGGCCTCGCAGGTCGTGCTCGTGGCCGTCAGCAAGAACGCGAGCATGGAGCAGGTCCGTGAGCTCGTGCAGGCGGGCCACCTGCACTTCGGCGAGAACCGCGTGCAGCAGCTGCAGCAGCGCGTCGCCCAGGTCGAGGAGTTCCAGGCTCGCCGCCGCGAGCTCACCGGCACGGCACCGCAGCCCGTGCGCTGGCACATGATCGGTTCGCTCCAGCGCAACAAGGTCAAGAAGGCCATCGAGTGCGCGCGCCTCATCCACAGCGTGGACAGCATGCGCCTGGCCGAGGACATCCAGAACGCCGCGTCGCGGCGCGAGGAGCCCGTCGACATCCTCATCGAGGTGAACATCAGCGGCGAGGCCAGCAAGCACGGCCTGCACCCACCGGCGGTCCGCCACGTGATCGAGCAGATCGACACGATGGTGAACGTCCGTCCGCGAGGCCTGATGTGCATGGCACCCAACACCCAGGACATGGCGGTCGTGCGCGACGTCTTCGAGCGCTGCCGCGAGCTCTTCCAGGACATCCGCTCGGCCGGCGTGGGCGGTGATGCCTTCGACCTGCTCTCGATGGGCATGTCCAACGACTTCGAGGTCGCCGTCGAGTGCGGCTCGAACATGGTCCGCATCGGCGGCGGGCTGTTCGGTGCGCCGGCCGTTCAGGACGAGCCCGCGGAGGCCTGAGCCGCCGAGTCGATGCGGCGCTGCGTGCGTGCATCCCAGCCTCGGTGGTAGCGGGCGATCGGCATGCCCGCGAAGGTGCTGCGGCAGCGGTAGCAGCTGAGTCGCCAGCGGCCGAGGGCGCGCAGGACGAGGTCGGCGACGAGTGCAAGCACCAGCGCCCCCACGAGCAGCGGCGGCGTGCCGTAGCCCGCGAGCCCGACCGCGACGACCGAGAGCGCCAGCACGACCACGATCACCGTGAGCCTCGGGGTCGAGCGGTTGCGGTAGAGCGCGTCGCAGCCGCAGACGATGCACTTGCGCAGGTGGCCGCCGTCGTCGATCGCGCGTTCCCAGTCCAGGAAGTGCTCGGTGCCGGCCTCACCGAGCCTTACGCGCGCGGGGCGCTCGTCGAGGCTGACCTCGGCGCTGCCCAGTCGCGAGCGGTCGTTGGCTCGTGCCGTCACCTGCATGGTGCGCGATGCTACGGCGACGCACCGTCGACCCGCGCGGCCGTAGCATCGGGCGCATGAGGCCAGGCTGGTCCCACGCGCTCAAGGGTCGCTTCATCGTCTTCGACGGTCCGGATGGCAGCGGCAAGAGCACGCAGATCCGCCGCTTCGTGCAGGCCGTGCGCGACGACGGCACCACGGTGACGGACGTGCGTGAGCCCGGCGGCACGCCGATCGGCGAGAAGATCCGCGAGATCCTGCTCGACCCGGCAAACGCCGAGATGGAGGTGCGCTGCGAGATGCTGCTCTACATGGCCAGCCGCGCGCAGCTCATGGTCGAGCGCATCAAGCCCGCGCTCGATGCGGGCCACATGGTGCTCAGTGACCGCTTCATCAGCAGCACGCTCGCGTACCAGGGCACGGCCGGCGGCCTCTCCCCCGCCGAGATCCTCGCGGTCGGCGATGTCGCGATCGGCGGCCGGTGGCCCGATCTCACCGTCGTCTTCGACGTCGACGAGCGCGTGGCTGCGGGGCGGCTCTCGCCGCTGCTCGACCGCATGGAACAGAAGGGTGCCGAGTTCCACCGTCGCGTGCGTGCGGGCTACCTGCAGCAGGCGCGCGAACGCCCCGACCGGCACCTGGTCGTCGATGCATCCAAGGATCCCGATGCGGTCTTCGCCTCGCTGATCGCCGGCATCACTGCGCACTGGCCACGCTGAGCCGCGTGCGCACGATGGCGGCCACGGCCTCGGTGCAGCGCACGAGGTCATCGTTCACGACGAACGCGTCGAAGGTCTGCCCCGCCTTGGCCCGGGCGATCTCGCTGCGGCTCTCGGCGAAGCGGCGCTGGATCGCCGACTCGTCCTCTCGTCCGCGCGCGCGCAGGCGCCGAAGGAGCTCGTCCTCGCCCGGCGGCAGGATGAAGACGCCGAGCATGCCCGGCATGGCGCGGCGCACGTTCTCGGCGCCCTGCACGTCGATGTCCAGGATCACGAGCCGACCATCATCGAGCTGGCGCTGCACCGCGTCGCGGGGCGTGCCGTACCAGTCGCGGCCGAAGACCTGCGCGTGCTCGAGGAAGCGGTCCTCGTCGATCCAGCGCTGGAAGGTGGCGCGGTCGACGAAGAAGTAGTCGATGCCGTCACGCTCGCCGGGCGAGGGCGCGCGAGTGGTGGCGCTGACGCTGAAGGCGGCGTTGAACTCGCGCATGAGGCCATGCACGATGGTGGACTTGCCGACGCCGCTGGGACCGGCGATCACGAGCAGCAGGCCTGGGTGGGCTGGGTCCGGGGACATCCGTGCAAATCTACAGGTCGGTGACTGGACGGCCGTGCGGGGTGCCTTTGGGTCCGGGGGGACTCTCCCGACAGGAGGCACCGCATGGACCAGGTCCTTGAGCGCAAGAGCACCATGCACCGTTTCGTCAGCCTGGCCCAGGCCTACCGGGGCTGGTCCAAGACCCAGACGGCCGAGCGGCTCGGCCGCGAGGTGGCCAAGGTCGT
>JBEGNG010000212.1:0-3768 GCA_041182645.1 Planctomycetota bacterium | reverse complement strand
CTGACCCCGTTCGGCGGCGACAAGGACCGCATCATGAAGCTGCTGCACGCGATGTTCGACGAGGGCGTGATCGCGTTCATCTGCGGCCACGGTCCGTACCACGTGCGCATGCTCGCGCCCGTCGGCGTGATGGAGCCTGCGCACCTGGGGCCGGTCTTCGAGGTGATCGAGCGCGCCTTCAGGAAGGTGGGTTGACGCGATGTTCGTGATCCGACAGGCCACGCTGGACGACCTGCCCACGCTGCTCAAGCTGGCGAAGATGGTCCACTTCATCAACCTGCCGGCGGACAAGGACCTGCTGGCGGAGAAGATCCAGGCGAGCCGGCTGAGCTTCTCGGGCAAGGAAGCCCACGCGCGCGACCGCGAATGGATGTTCGTCCTCGAGGACACCGCCAGCGGCGCGGTGATCGGCACGAGCGCCCTGATCGGCTGCGTCTCGTGGCCCGGGCACCCGCACCTCTTCTTCCAGGTCCGCAAGCACGAGCACTACAGCAAGGACCTCGGCACGGGGCAGGTGCACGTGACGATCCAGCTGGGGTCGGATGAGTCCGGTGCGAGCGAGGTGGGCGGCCTCATCCTCTCGCCCGGCTACCGCGGCCATCCCGAACGCCTCGGCGCGCTGCTCTCGCTGGTGCGCTTCCACTTCATCGGGCTGCACCGCGCGAAGTTCAGCCCGGTGGTCCTGGCCGAGATGATGGGAGCGCTCGACCCCAACAGCCACACGCCGCTGTGGGAGTACCTGGGCCGGCGCTTCATCAACCTGAGCTACGCCGAGGCCGACCTGTTCAGCACGAAGAGCAAGGAGTTCATCCAGTCGCTCTTCCCCAAGGGCGAGATCTACATCAGCCTGCTGCCGCCCGAGGCGCGCAACCTGATCGGCAAGGTGGGCGAGGAAACGGTGCCGGCGCTGCGGATGCTGGAGAAGCAGGGGTTCCGCGAGATGGACCACGTCGACCCGTTCGATGGCGGGCCGTACCTGCAGGCGCGGCGCGACGAGATCCCGCTGGTGAAGGCGACGGCGCGCCTGAAGGTCGGGTCGCTCGGCCGGGGCAATGCCGAGGCGATCGTCAGTTCGCAGGATCACGAACATGGCTTCCGTGCGGTGCGCGCTCGCGTGAGCGTGAGCGGTTCGTCGGTGCGGATCCCGGGTGACGCGGCCGAGGCGCTCGGTGCTGCGGTCGGATCGAGCGTGGGCGTCACGCTGCTGCCCGAGCCCGCGCGGCGCACCAAGGGCGCGGTCGGTGCCGCGTCGGCGAAGCGGTCGACGTCGCGCGCGTCAGGGCGCGGCAAGGCCAGGGGCAAGGGACGCGGTGCATCGGCCGCCGCGAAGGCGTCGGGCCGGTCGAAGGCTGGGTCGCGACGCGCGTCGCGGGTGGATCGTTGAGCGTGCGGCCGTGGAACCTCGTCGGTGGCGTCGAGCGGCCGCTCGAGACCGTCGATGCCGACATCATCAGCGTCAATCCTGCGCGACCGGATGAGGTCGTCTGGAGTGCGCGCTCCGATCCGGCGGCCGTGGATGCCGCGGTCGCCGCGGCTCGCGCGGCACTCGACGGCTGGCGCATGGCGGGCCACGATGCGCGCGCGTCGGCGCTGAAGCGGCTCGCCGCGGTCTTCACGGCGCGAGCGGAGGACATCGCACGCGCCATCACGGCGGAAATGGGCAAGACCCTCGCCGAGTCCCGCCTGGAGGCGAAGCTCCTGGCCGACAAGGTGGCGATCACGCTCGGTGAGACCTGCCAGGCACGCGTGCGCCCATGGGACTTCCAGGTCGCGCCCTCGCGCATCGGGCGCTGCAGCTTCCGTGCCCACGGCGTGATGGCCGTGATCGGCCCCTTCAACTTCCCGGCGCACCTGCCCAACGGCCACTGGGTCCCGGCGCTGCTCCTGGGCAACACGATCGTCTTCAAGCCCAGCGAGCGCACGCCGCTGGTCGGGCAGTTGATGGCCGAGTGCATGCGCGCGGCCGAGCTGCCGGCGGGCGTCTTCAACCTGGTGCAGGGTGGACCGGCGATCGCCGGGTCGCTCGTCGCGCACGAGGGCATCGACGGCATCCTCTTCACGGGGTCGTGGCCGGTGGGGCGCAGCATCATGCAGGCGAACCTCGACCGCCCCGGCCGGCTGCTGGCGCTCGAGATGGGCGGGAGCAATGCGGCCATCGTGCTCGATGACGCGCATCGCCGACAGGCCGTGCTCGAGTGCGTGCGCGCATCGTTCGCGACGACGGGACAGCGCTGCACCTGCACGCGACGGATCATCGTCCACCGCGATGCCGCATCGTGGTTCGTGCCGGCCTTCTGCCGCATGGCCAGCACGCTGCTCGTGGGGGATGGCGATGGCCGTGCGCCTGCCTTCATGGGGCCGCTGGCGACCGAGCGCGCACGCGATGCTGCGTTGGCCTTCCAGGCCGATGCGGTCCGGCGCGGCGCCACGGTGCTGCTTCGTGCCGCTGCGCTGGATCGACCGGGGTGGTTCGTCACGCCGGGCGTGCTGCAGTGGCCACGGCTCACGCTCGACCAGGACGGCGAGGTCTTCGCACCGATCGTGCAGCTGGCGATCGCGGCGGACGACGAGGATGCCCTGGTGCAGGCCAACGCGTCGCGCTTCGGGCTCGCCGCCAGCGTGTTCACGGCCAGCCGCGAACGGTGGGCGTCGCTCTGTCCGCGCATCAACGCGGGCTGCGTGAACTGGAACGTGGGCACCGCCGGGGCGAGCAGCGCGCTGCCGTTCGGCGGCCTGGGCCTGAGCGGCAATCACCGCCCGGCCGCAGCCTTCAGCGTGGATTCATGCGCGGCCCCCATCGCGCACCTCGAAGAATCAAGCGATGCCGCTGCGGTGCCCGATGGCGCCCTGTGGGACGAGACCTGGCTGGGCTGAGCCCGGCGCACCCGAGGAGCACCCCATGCCGACCGACCTTCCCAGCGGACGCGAGCGACCACGGTTCAGCGGCCTGCCGACGTTCATGCGCCTGCCGGAGCTGGACCGGGTGCGCGCCGAGCACCAGCCGGTCGAGTGGTGCATCTACGGCGTGCCCTTCGACGGCGGCACGACCTACCACCCCGGCGCGCGCTTCGGTCCGCGAGCGGTGCGTGAGGCAAGCCAGTACGTGAAGCCGTGCAGCCCGGAGCTCGGCATCGACCTGGCGCAGCGCTTCAGCATGGCCGACGCGGGCGACAGCCCGGTGGCGCCGTACTCGTGTGCGGACAACGTCGGGCTGGTGCAGGATTTCGCGACCGGCCTGGGTGATCCCGACCTGACGCGCCTGCTGGCGATCGGCGGCGATCACTCGATCGCGCTGGCGAACCTGCGCGTGGCCTGGCAGCGTGCGGGCCGTCCCGCGAGCGGACTGCCGCTCATCCACATCGACGCACACCTGGACACCGTCGACGTCGTCTGGGGCGAGCGCTTCGGCCACGGCAGTTTCCTCATCCGTGCGATCGAGGAAGGCGTGGTCGACCCGCGACGCACGATCTCGCTGGGTGTCCGCGGACCACTGAACACGCTGAAGGACCTCGACTTCGGGCGCGAGGCCGGGATCACGGTGCTGGGCATGTCGCGATGGGTCGAGGACCGCGCGGCCGTGCTGGCGATGCTCGATGACTTCAAGGAGCGCGTCGGCGAGGACGAGTGCTACCTCACGCTCGACGTCGACGCGTGCGATCCATCGGTCGCTCCCGGCACCGGGACGCCGGTCTGCGGAGGCTTCAGTGCCGCCGAACTCTTCATGCTGATGCGGCGCATGGCGGGGATCCGCCTGGCCGGCGCGGACGT
>JBEGNG010000211.1:0-3985 GCA_041182645.1 Planctomycetota bacterium | reverse complement strand
CATGCTCCTGCACGCCGCCATCGCCGCCCTCGCCCTGATCGCACCGCCCCCGACCGAGCAACGCCCGGTCACCGACGCGCTCCATGGCGAGTCGTTCACCGACGAGTACCGCTGGCTCGAAGCGCTCGAGAAGGACAGCGCCGAGGTCGCCGCCTGGACCACGGCGCAGAACGACCACACCCGACGCGTGCTCGACGCGCTGCCCTGCCGCGGCGCGCTGGAGCGGGCGCTGACGCCGCTCATGCAGATCGGCGGCATCTCGGCACCGGCGATGCGCGGGAACCTGTACTTCTATTCGGAGCGCGCGGGCACGCAGAACCAACCCGTGCTGAAGGTGCGCGAAGGCTTCGACGGCGCCCCGCGCACGCTGCTTGACGTGAACGCGCTCGACGAGAAGGGCCTCACGAGCCTGGACTGGTACGTGCCGAGCCCGGACGGCCAGTTCGTCGCCTTCGGCCTCTCGCGCGCGGGCGACGAGATGAGCCAGCTGCACGTGCTCTCGACCGCGGGCGGCTCATGGCTCGCGGACACGATTCCGGGCAAGGCGGGCTTCGGTGGATGGGCCCCGGATGGGCGGCAATTCCTCTACTCGCGGCTCTCGGATCCGAAGGACCCCTACTCGCGCACCGTGAAGTGGCACCTGCTGGGCATGCACGAGCGCAACGATCCGGTGCTCTTCGTGCAGAAGGAGCCGTCACGCGTGCCGGGCGCGGGCCTGAGCCGCGACGGCCGCTGGATCACGCTGGGCGTCAGCGAAGGCTGGCAGCGCAATGACCTGTACGTGGCGAGCGTCGAGGAATGGCGACGGACCGGGCAGGTGCGCTTCGTGCCGATCGCGGTCGGCCTCGACGGGCGCTTCGACCCGGTCGCGATCGAGGGGTCGACCTTGCTCGCGACGACGACCTTCCAGAGCCCCAACGGACGGCTGCTCGCGATCGACCTGACCGAGCCGGCGCAGGAGCGCTGGCGCACCGTGATCGCCGAGCGCAAGGACGCCGTGCTCGACGGCGTGTCGCCGACCGCGTCCTGGCTGGTCGCCTCGTGGAAGAAGGACGTGATCTCGCGCATGGAGCTCTTCCGGCGATCCGGCGCGAGCGGCGGCGAGATCGCCCTGCCCGGCCTGGGCAACGCGGGCATCGCGACCGAGGAGGACCGCGACGAGGCCTTCATCACCTACGAGAGCTTCAACGAGCCGCGCTCGATCTACCGCACCGAGCTCACCGGCCCCAAGGCCACGCTGGCACTCTGGGCGCGGCCCGAGGTGCCGGTCGATCCCTCGATGGTCGAGGTCAGCCAGCACTTCGTCGCGAGCAAGGACGGCACCAAGGTCCCGGTCTTCATCGTGCACCGCAAGGGCCTGAAGCTCGACGGCTCGAACCCATGCCTCCTCTACGGCTACGGTGGGTTCAACGTCAGCATGGAACCGGGCTTCAACGCGACCAACTGGCCGTGGTTCGAGGCCGGCGGCGTCTATGCGCTGGCCAACCTGCGCGGCGGCGGCGAGTACGGCGAGTCCTGGCACCAGGGCGGCATGCTCGACCGCAAGCAGAACGTGTTCGATGACCTGTACGCCGTCGCCGGCTGGCTCGCGTCGAAGGGCTACACGAAGGCCGACCGGCTCGCGGTCATGGGCGGCTCGAACGGCGGGCTGCTGACCGGCGTGGCGATCACGCAGCGGCCCGACCTGTGGTCGTGCGTGGTCTGCCAGGTGCCGCTCCTGGACATGCTGCGCTACCAGCAGTTCCTCATGGCCAAGTTCTGGGTGCCCGAGTACGGCAGCAGCGACGATCCGGCCCAGTTCCGCTGGCTGCGCGCGTACAGCCCCTACCACAACATCAGGAAGGGCCAGCGCTACCCGGCCATGATGATCACCGCGGGCGAGAACGACACGCGCGTGCATCCGCTGCACGCGCGCAAGATGGCCGCCAGGCTGCAGGCCATGGCCTCGAACGACCACGACGCCGATCCGATCCTGCTGTGGGTCGACCGCGACGGCGGCCACGGCCAGGGCAAGCCGCTCTCGCTGCGCGTGCGCGATGCGGTGGACCGTTGGTCGTTCATCATGTGGCAGACCGGCTGCTGCCGGTGAGCGGCTCCGGCCCCCGGGCCGGACTCAGCCGACGATCTCGAGCCGCGCGTACTCGGCGACGAGGCTCTTCACGCCGACCGTGCGGAAGGCCACGCGCAGGGTCGTCACGCTGCCCTGTCGCAGCACGGCCTCGATCTGGCCCATGCCGAACTGCCGGTGCCGCACCCGCATGCCGGCCTTCCAACCCTGCCGCTCCTCGGGCTCGGGCTCCCACGCCGGTGCATCGGGATCCTGGCCACGCCGTCCGCCGGCGAGGTCACGCCGCACGACGCGGTCCGCAGGCAGCTCCTCGACGAACGAACTCTCCATGGTCGCCTCGCGGATGCCGCGCAGGGTGCGCATGGCCGCGCTGCTGAGCAGCAGGGTCCGCTCGGCCCGCGTGATGCCGACGAAGAGCAGCCTTCGCTCCTCCTCGAGCTGGGTCGGGTCCGCCTGCACGCGGCTGTGCGGCAGGATCCCCTCCTCGCAGGCGATCACGGCGACGAACGGGAACTCGAGGCCCTTGGCCGCGTGCAGCGACATCAGCGTCACGGCGCCGGCCTCGGGGTCGAACGCATCGGAGTCGGCGACGAGCGCCACACGCTCGAGGAAGGCGCGCAGGACATCGACGAGCTGCGGCCGCGCCGCCCCGGGCTCCTGCGGTGCGATGCGGAACTCCGACGCCGCGGTCACCAGTTCCGCCACGTTGGCACGGCGCTCGGCCGCTTCCTCGGCATCGGCGCTGCCCTCACCGGCCGCCGCCTCGAAGCCGCTCTCGGTCAGGACCCGGGCCACGTACCCGCCGAGCATGCCGCCGAGCGCCTGCGGCAGGTCCTCGTCATCGACCTCGTGCGGCGCTCCCTGCATGAGGTCGGCGCGCCACTGGGCCACGCTGGCCAGGAACGCATCGATCGCCTTGCGCGCGCGCGCGGTCAGGCCGTCGGTCGCGGCGAGCGCAGCCTCGAAGCGGAGCCCATGCGCCGCGGCAAGCGTGTCGGCGCGGGCGATGGTCGTGGCGCCGATGCCGCGCGCCGGCACATTGATGATGCGCCGCAGCGCCACCTCGTCGCTCGGGTTCGCCAGCGTGCGGAGGTAGGCGAGCGCGTCCTTGATCTCACGGCGCTCGTAGAACGCGGTCCCGCGCACGACGACGTACGGGATCGAGCGGCGCCGCAGCTCGTCCTCGATCACGCGGCTGAGGGCGTTCATCCGGTAGAGCGCAGCCATGCCCTTCCAGGGCACGCCGGCCTCGTGCTGGCGCACCATCTCGTCGACGACGAGGCGGGCCTCGTGCCGCTCGTCGAGTGCCCGCACCACCTGCGGCATGGCGCCGTCGCCGAGCTCGGTGGTCAGGTCCTTGTGCTTGCGGCGCGCGTTGTGGCGGATGAGGGCATCGGCGACCGCCACGATGTGGCCGGTCGAGCGGAAGTTCTGGCCCAGCGGGATCACGCCGGCGCCGGGGAAGTGCGTCTCGAAGTCGAGGATGTTCGTGATGTCCGCTCCACGCCAGGCGTAGATCGACTGGTCCGGGTCGCCGACGACCGTCAGGCTACCGTGCGCCTGCGCGATCGCCGAGGCGATCACGAACTGCGCGTGGTTGGTGTCCTGGTACTCGTGAAGCGCTGCTGCAGCTCCCCGCGCACCGACGCATCCTGCCGGACCAGGCGCGCCACGCGCAGCAGCAGGTCGTCGAAGTCGACCGCGTTGCACTTGGCCAGTTCCTGCTCATAGGCGCGGTAGATCTTGGCGAGCGAACGGCTCGTGAAGTCGCCGGCCTCGGCCGCGTAGGCAGCAGCGTCGAGCAGCTTGTTCTTCGCATCGCTGATCCGCGAGAGCACGATCGCCGCGGGCCAGTTCTTGCTGTCGAACCCCGCAGCCGCGATCGCGCGCTTGGCCGCGTCGCGCGCGTCGTCGGTG
>JBEGNG010000210.1:0-3803 GCA_041182645.1 Planctomycetota bacterium | reverse complement strand
CGCGGCGCTGACCGTCGGCGCCGTCGGCATCGTCTTCGGCGACATCGGCACCAGCCCGCTCTACGCCATCCAGGAGACCGTGGTCAAGCACGGCGGCGCGGACCGCGAGTTCATGATGGGCGTGCTCAGCATGGTGTTCTGGGCGCTGTTCCTGGTGGTGTTCGCCAAGTACCAGCTGCTCATCATGCGCGCGACCAACAAGGGCGAGGGCGGCCTGTTCTCGCTGCTCTCGCTGCTCCCGCGCGGGCTGCAGCGGCGCTCGGACCTGCGGCTCGCGTTCTTCGGGATGATCGCGATCATCGGCAGCGCGCTCCTCTTCGGCGACGGCGTGATCACGCCGTCCATCTCCGTGCTGTCGGCGATGGAGGGCCTCTCCGCGTTCGACCCCGGGCTCGAGCGCTGGGTCGCGCCGCTCACCACGGTGGTGCTCGTCTTCATCTTCGGCGTGCAGCGGTTCGGCACGGGCCGGATCGGCGTCGTGTTCGGGCCGATCATGATCCTGTGGTTCCTGGTGCTCGGCACGCTCGGCGTGCGCGCGATCGCGCAGGACCCGTCGGTGCTCGCCGCCGTGAACCCCGCGTACGCGTTCGGGCTGATCGCCGCCGACCCCGGCGCGACGTTCCTGCTCCTGGGCTCGATCGTGCTCGTCGTCACCGGCGCGGACGCGCTGTACGCCGACATCGGCCACTTCGGCGCCGCGCCGATCCGCATCGCGTGGGCCGTCATGGTCTGGCCGTGCCTCCTCCTCAACTACTTCGGGCAGGGCGCGTGGATCATCGCCAACCCGCCGACGCCGGAGCAGCTCGCGGAGTTCAAGCCGTTCTACGGCCTGGTGCCCGCCGGCCTGCTCCTGCCGATGACGGTGCTCGCCACCTTCGCGACCATCATCGCGAGCCAGGCGATGATCTCCGGCGTCTTCTCGATGGCGCGCCAGGCCGTGCGGCTCAACTACCTGCCGCGCCTGCGCATCGTGCACACCTCGAGCTCCACCGAGGGCCAGATCTACGTCCCGTTCATCAACTGGGCGATGATGATCGGCTGCCTCACCACCGTGTTCCTGTTCCGCTCCGCCACCGCGCTGGCGGAGGCGTACGGCATGGCGGTGACCGCGGTGATGGCGATCACCTCGCTCCTGTTCGCCGAGGTGGCGCTGCGCTCCTGGCGCTGGAAGCCGTGGATCGTGTGGACCCTCGTCGGGTTCTTCCTGCTGATCGACCTGTCGTTCCTGGCCTCGAACCTCGCCAAGCTGCTGCACGGCGGCTGGTACGCGCTGGCGATCGCCGCGATGGGCTCGGTGGTGATGCTCACCTGGAACCAGGGGACGCTCGCCGTCGGCCGCATGATCGCGGAGCAGGGGCAGACGATCCACGAGTTCCTCGCCCGGCTGTGGTCGGACGTGGTGCCGCGCGTGCCCGGCGCCGCGGTGTTCCTGACGCCGTCCACGCAGGCGCCGTTCGCGCTGGTGAACTTCGTCAAGCACGCGCACGTGCTGCACGAGCAGGTGATCCTGCTCTCCGTGATCCCCTGCGACCAGCCCTACGTCGGCGACCGCGACCGCGTGCAGGTGCGCTGGATGCCGGACGGCTTCTGGAGCGTCGACGCGCAGGTCGGCTTCATGGAGCAGATCAGCGTCCCGCGGATCCTGGCGCTCGCCAAGGAGCGCGGCCTGCCGTTCAAGGACGAGGACGCCACGTACTTCGCCCGCAAGATGCAGCTCATCCCCGGCGGCCCGGCGCGCATGGCGCGCTGGCGCAAGGGCCTCTACATCTTCCTGCACTCGAACTCCGCCGACGTGACGAGCGCCTTCGGCCTCCCGTCGGACCGCACCGTCGAGTTCGGGTTCCAGATGCGCCTGTGAGGCGCCCCACGCCATGCGATCCATCGCCATCAAGATGCTCTTCGGCGACAGCGCCAAGTTCTACGGCATCCTGCTGGGGCTGGCGTTCGCGACGCTGCTGATCGCTCAGCAGGCGAGCATCTTCGTGGGCCTCATGAGCCGCACCTACGCGCTGATCGAGGAGACGCCGCAGGCCGACCTCTGGGTCACCGACCCGACCATGCTCTTCGTGGACGACACCAAGCCCATGCAGGTGACCGCGCTGCAGCGCGTGCGCAGCGTGGGCGGCGTGAAGTGGGCGGTGCCGATGTTCAAGAGCCTGCTGGTGGCGAAGCTCCCGAGCGGCGCGCGCCAGCTGTGCGACGTGGTGGGCGTGGACGACGCCAGCCTGATCGGCGCGCCCGCCAAGATGCTGCAGGGCGACACCGCGGTGCTGCGCAAGCCCGACACGATCATCATCGAGACGCGCGGCGCGCGCACGCGGCTGGCGCAGCCCGTGAACGCGGCGGACCCCACGGGCCCGAAGCGGCCGATCGAGATGGGCGAGGAGCTCGAGCTCAACGAGAAGCGCGCCGTGATCGGCGGGATCGCCGAGACCAAGCCGACCTTCCAGGCGGTGCCGACGATCTACACCACCTACTCGCGCGCGATCAGCTTCTCGCCGGCGAACCGCCGCACGCTGAGCATGATCCTGGTGAAGGCGGACTCCCCGGAGGAGATCCCCGCGCTGCGCGCGCGCATCGAGCGCGAGACCGGCCTGGCCGTCTACACGCCGCGCGACTTCGCGTGGAAGACGATCGACTTCTGGATGAAGCAGACCGGCATCCCGATCAACTTCGGCATCGCGATCGCGCTCGGGTTCCTGGTGGGCGTCGCGATCGCGGGGCAGATGTTCTACAACTTCACGCTCGACAACCTGAAGTACTTCGGCGCCATGAAGGCGATGGGCGCGACGACGCCGCGCCTCCTCGGGCTGGTGGCCCTGCAGGGCCTCGTCGCGGGCGCGCTCGGCCTCGGCATGGGGCTCGGGGCCACCTCGGTCGTGGGGCTGACCATCCCGCCCGACAAGCTCGCGTTCAAGATGACCTGGCACATCCCGATCATCGCGGCGGGCGCGGTGATCTTCATCGTGGTCGCGGCGAGCGCGTTCAGCATGCGGAAGGTCGCGAAGCTCGATCCCGCCGAGGTGTTCCAGGGATGACGCCGCACGGCTGCAGCATCTCCTGCCGCGGCATCACCAAGACCTTCGGGTCCGGCGACGCCACCGTGCACGCGCTGCGCGGCGTGGAGCTGGAGGCGCGCTGGGGCGAGGTGATGGCGCTCGTCGGCCCGTCCGGCTGCGGCAAGACCACGCTGATCTCGATCCTCGCGGGGCTGCTGCAGCGCGACCAGGGCGAGCTCTCCGTGCTCGGCGACGACCCGTCGTCGATGGGCGCGCACGAGCGCACCAAGTGGCGCGGCCGCAACGTCGGCTTCATCTTCCAGCAGTTCAACCTGATCCCGCAGGTCTCCGTGGTGGAGAACGTGGCGGTGCCGCTCCTGCTGCAGGGAACGCCGCGCCGCGAGGCCCTCGACCGCTCGGCGGCGCTGCTGGCCGAGGTGGGGCTCAAGGGCCGCGAGCGATCGCGGCCGACCAAGCTCTCCGGCGGCCAGCAGCAGCGCGTGGCGATCGCCCGCGCGCTGGTCTCCAACCCGCGCCTCCTCGTCTGCGACGAGCCGACCAGCGCGCTCGACGGCGCGACGGGGCAGCGCGTGATGGGACTGATCCGCGACAGCGCCGCGCACGGCGAGCGCGTGGTGATCGTGGTCACGCACGACGAGCGCATCTACCACTTCGCCGACCGCATCGCGCACCTCGACGACGGCCGCGTCACCCACGTCAGCACCCCGGCCGAGGCCCTCGCCGAGAGCGCCGCGCGGCTGGGTGACCTGCCGCGCCGCCCGTGAACTACGCTCCCCCAAGCAC
>JBEGNG010000209.1:0-3820 GCA_041182645.1 Planctomycetota bacterium | reverse complement strand
CCCGGTCGACCTGTTCGAGATCGACATCGTGTCACCGGCGACCTTCACCGTGGTCACCGGGCCCGAGTTCGACTCGCGGCTCTTCCTCTTCCGCAAGGGCGGCACGCCCTGTGCGCCCGTCGCCATTCCCGTGGCTGCGAACCAGCGTCGCTCGCCCGGCGCGAACGGCTCGGAACTGAAGGCGATCGCCGGCCTCGAGGTCGCCACCTACTACCTCGCCATCACGGGTTCGCCCGCGATCCCTCGCGGTTGGGTCACTGCCGGCAGCGGCGGGTTCTCGCTCGTCGACCTCTTCGCGTTCCCGCCGGATGGACTCGGCACGGTCTACCCACTCGCCCCCGGCGCCGTGCTCGCCGAATGGACGACGCCGGCATCGACCGCATCAGGCACCTACAGCATGACCGTCAATGGTGCGGGCGCCAAGGCAGCCGCAACGTGCGCCGAGGCGGCTCGGGCCGTCGCGGGCCTGACGCCGTTCAACCTCACCGGCGGCAGCACGGGCGCAGAGACGCTGCCGGCAGGCTGCGAGCCCGGCCTGATCACCGGCATCTCGCGCACGATCTGGGTCCGCCATGTCGTGCAGTGCGACGGCGACCTGACGGTCGGCGCCGAACCGACGGCCGCCACGCAGCATCCCTTGGCCGTCGCCGCCTGGATCGGATGCTGCAACCAGCGCGTCCCCGTCGGCTGCTCGGTCGCTCCGCTGGCCGCCGGGCAGGCCATGACCACCTTCCCGGTGCGCCGGGGCGACGACCTGCTCATCGCGATCGGGCTCAAGATGACCTCGAGCTCGCTCCCGCCGGCGATCACGGGAAACCTCTTCATCGAGTGCGTGCCCACGTCGACCTGCGGCGACGAAGGTGCGGGCTCGTGCTTCAGCCCGCACAAGACGCCGTTCTGCAACGCCGGTGACTGCTGCAGCACGGTCTGTGCGGTCGATCCGTACTGCTGTGCGGTGCGGTGGGACGATGCCTGCGTCGCGGGTGCGATGGACCTGTGCGTCGAGTCCACGCCGTCGCCGGACATCAACGGTGACGGCATCGTCGACGGCAACGACCTTGCGCTGCTGCTGTCGGCCTGGGGCAGCTGAGCAGCCGGCGGGCGGACCTACCATGGCGCCCATGCACGATGCACCGACCGGCGGGATGACGACGATGGGCCACGCCCCCGCGCAGGATGACCTCGGCTGGGCCCACGCGCTGGTGGGCACCGAACGCGGGCGGTACCGCATCCTCTCGCTTCGCGGCATCGGCGGCTTCGGTGCCGTCTTCGAGGCCGAGCAGGTGGCGCCGGTGCGACGCATCGTGGCGCTGAAGATCCCGAATCCCGCCCTCCGCTCGGCCATCCTCGATTCTCGCTTCCAGGACGAGGCGCAGTCGCTGGCCTCGATGCGCCATCCCGGCATCGCCACCGTGCTCGATTCCGGCGTGCTGCCGGGCGGCATCCCGTTCATGGCGATGGAGTTCGTGGCCGGCCGGGCCTTCGACGAGGCCGCGAACGACCTGCGCCTCCCGCTCGAGCGCCGCATCGCGCTGCTGGCGAGCGTCTGCGATGCCGTGCAGCATGCTCACGCGAAGGGCGTCGTGCACCGTGACCTGAAGCCGGCCAACGTCCTGCTCGAGGAAGGTGACCGCGGGCTTCGGACGAAGGTCATCGACTTCGGCGTCGCTGCATTCGTCGATGAACCCGGTTCGGCCCAAGGCGCGCACGGCACGCCCGCCTTCATGAGTCCCGAGCAGCTCGGCGGGACCACCGACATCGACACGCGTTCCGACGTCTGGGCGCTCGGCGTGATGCTCTTCCAGCAGTTGACGGGCGTGCTGCCCTGGCTGCCCAGCGGCGATCGGGCGAGCGACGCCAGGCGGCTCACGACCGGCGTTGCGTTGCCGACCGTCTCCGAGCAGTGGTCGGCCCTGGGCTCCGAGCAACCGATGCTGCAGTCGATGGAGTCGACGCGCCGGGCCACGGTTCCCGCCCGCCACGCGCACGAGGTCCGTGGTGACCTCGAGGCCATCTGCATGCGGTGCCTGGCAGCCGATCGCGAGCAGCGCTACCCGAGCGCCGCGGCCCTCGCGGCGGACCTGCGCGCCTGGCTCCAGCACGATCCCGTCAGCGCGATGCCGCAGGGCATGCGGTACCGCGCACGATGCCTCGTGCGCAAGTACCCACGGACGGTCATCGGTGCGGGATGCACGGCCCTGGCGCTCGTCGCCTCGTTGGTCGCGATGGCGGCACTCTGGCAGGATGCGCGCGCGGCCGAGGCGTCCGCAGTTGCGAGCAGGGAGCGTGCCGAACGCACGCTCGGGACCTTCCTCACCAGCCTCCGGGCCGCCGATGCGATCGCGGCCTCGAGCGATGCGGCGATCACCATCCCTGCGCTGCTCGACCGCATCGAGGAGAACGCGCAGGCGACCCTGGCCGATGATGCCGACGCGCTGGCCGGCGTCCGCGACACCGTGGCGGTCGTCTACCTCGCGAACCAGGACTTCCAGGCTGCCCGGCGCAACCTTGACGCCGCGGTGGCGCATCACCGGGATGCGATCGCGCGGGCGGCATCGGAGGCGCAGCGGCGTGCATCGTCGAGCGCCCTCGCCGACTCGCTGCACCACCTCGGCCGTGCTCGCTGGCTCCTGCAGGACAAGTCCGGTTCGTACGAGGCCTTCACCGAGAGCCTCGCGCTGCGTGAGGCCGATGCGGCGTCACCGCGCGAGGCGATCGCCGACACCATGCAGATGGTCGCCGCGCTCGAACAGGATCGGGGCGACGCCGCGCGCAGCGACGTGCTGGCGGCGCGGTCGCTCGAGCTCGTTCGTGAAGCGGGTCGCCAGGGATCCGATGCCCACGTGGCGATCCTGATGACGCGCGGCAACACGCTGCTGCGCGCAGGGCGACAGGCGGAGGCCATGGCCTGCTACGGCGAGGTCGCCCGCGTGCTTGCATCGGCGGGCCGACCCGATGACTGGCGTGCCGGGCGAGCCCTGTCGCAGCTGGCCGTGCTGCAGGTCGCATCGGGCGACGCGATGGGCGCGCTGCCGAACTACGAGCGTGCGTTGGAGATCAGCCAGCGTCGGTTCGGTGCATCGCACCAGCTCGTGACCAGCATCCAGCACCGCATCGCCGAACTGCTCTGGAACCAGCGCACCGATGTGGCACGTGCGCGGGCGCACGCGATGGCCGCGATCGACGGCCGTCGGCTCGACGGACGCCGACCGAACGACCTCGCGCTCAGCCTCGAGTTGGCGGCGCGCATCGAGCGCGATGCCGGCGACCGGGCCCAGGCCGTCGCCCTGCAGCGTGGCGCGCTGGACGTGCGCCGTGCGGCGAATCCGCTCGGTGACGAGGCCTCGCTGCGATCGACCGCCACGCTGGGCACCTGGCTTGCCGAGGATGGTGCATGCGATGCGGCCAAGCCGTTGCTGCTCGAGGCGATCGAGCGGGCACGGACCATGCCCGGGTCCACCGAAGGTCGTGCAGGAGATGGTGCGACGAGTGCCATCATCGACACAGCGCGCACGGCACTTTCGCGTTGCTCCGGCTCCGTCGTGCCCTGAGGCCGGCGGCCATGGTGGGCTGATGCCGGTGGCTGTGGTGCCCTTCGGCCAGTGGCTGCCGTGCCGAGCGCCGCCCGATCAGCAACGTCCCCAGCGCAGCGCGGCCTTCGCCACGCGTGCGCCGAACATGCGGGCGGTCTCGCGGTCACCCGGCGGCGGCGCAAGCTCGGGCCCCTTGTCGCCGTCGGACTGCGCCATCATGCCGGTCCATGAGCCGATGCGGTTGATGCGCGCATCGCCGGTGCCGCTGGGGAAGATGCCCTGGCTGA
>JBEGNG010000208.1:0-3845 GCA_041182645.1 Planctomycetota bacterium | reverse complement strand
GCTGGATTGGGCGAGCACGGCAGCGATGAGCGTGAGGGCGGTGGGTTCCACGGTGCAAGGCTATCGCACGCGTGCAAGAATGCCCGCATGCAGCCCCGTCCCGACCCAGGTGCCACGCCTCCGCGCAAGCCGATGCGCCCGGGCAATGCGTTCGCCTGCGGGCCGCGTGCGTGGATCGACCCGGCTGCGCTCGACTTCTCGTTCAGCCGCAGCGGTGGACCCGGTGGGCAGAACGTGAACAAGGTGCATTCACGCGCCGAGTTGATGGTGGCGCTGTCGGCGGTGCAGGGCCTCGACGAGCGTGCGCTCGAGCGGCTGCGTGACGCGGCGGGCTCGCACCTGGTGCACGGCGACACGCTGCGGTTCACGGCCGAGGAGCACCGGTCGCAGAAGGCGAACAAGGACGCGTGCCTCGAACGCCTGCGCGAGATGGTGCTGCGGGCGAGCATCCCGCCGAAGGTGCGCCGCAAGACGAAGCCCACGCGCGGCTCGATCGAACGCCGCCTCGAATCGAAGAAGCGCGAGGGCGAGAAGAAGCGCCAGCGCCGCTGGGACGGCGCGTGAGCCAGCGCCGCTGGGACGGCGCGTGAGCCAGCGCCGCTGGGACGGCGCGTGAGCCAGCGCCTCACTCCTTCCAGCGGACCTCGCCCGTGCCCTTCTCGATCGAGCCGATCACGGTGGGCTTCTCGCCCATGCGCTTGAGCTTCGTGACCACCGCCTTCGCGAAGTCCGGCCGCACGAACAGCACGTAGCCGATGCCCATGTTGAAGACGCGGTACATCTCCTCGTCCTCGACGCCGCCGTGCTGCTGCAGGAACGGGAAGATCGGGTTCGGCGTCCACGACGAGCGGTCGATCACGCAGTCGAGGTGGCTCGGCAGCGCGCGGCTCGCATTGCCGGGCAGACCGCCGCCGGTGATGTGCGCCATGCCGCTCACCACCATCTTGCGCCGGTAGCCGGCCAGCAGCTTCACGATGGGCTTCGCGTAGATCCGCGTGGGTTCCAGCAGCACCTGCCAGAGCGGCTTGCGGCCGAGCTCGGGGTATGCACGGTCCATGTCGAGCCGGGCTTCCTTCACGATCCGGCGCACGAGCGAGTAGCCGTTGCTGTGCACGCCGCTGGCAGCCAGGCCGATGACGACATCGCCCTTGCGGACGAGCTTGCTCGTGATGATCCGCTTGTGGTCGACGACGCCGACGCAGAAGCCCGCGATGTCGAAGTCCCCCTGCCGGTAGATGTCGGGCATCTCGGCGCACTCCCCGCCGATGAGCGCACAGCCGGCCTGTTCGCAGCCCTTCGCCACGCCCTCGATCATGGCCGCGGTGTCCTTCGGCGCGATGCGGGACAGGCCGAGGTAATCGAGGAAGAAGAGCGGCTCGGCCCCCTGCACGATGAGGTCGTTGACGTTCATCGCCACGCAGTCGATCCCGACGGTGTCGTAGACCTTGCGCTCGGCGGCGATCATGACCTTGGTGCCGACGCCGTCGGTGCAACCCACCAGCACCGGGTCGCGGTACTGCTTGCGGAAGAGCCCCTCGCCGAAGAGCCGGAACATGCCCGCGAAGCTGCCGTGCTGGCCGAGCACGCGCGGCGAGTACGTGCGCCGCACGATCGGCTTGATCAGGTCGACGACCTCGTCGCCCGCATCGATGTCGACGCCGGCGTCCTTGTACGTGAGCGGCTTCTTGGTGGCCATGGAGCCCGGCATTACAGCGGATCCGGCGGGTTCCTGCGCGGCCGCGCGGGGCCGGTCGTTGCTATCCTCCTCCTCCCATGTCCATCCTGATCGACGGCAACACTCGGGTCATCTGCCAGGGCATCACCGGCTCGGCGGGCGCGTTCCACACCAAGGGCTGCTTCGAGTACGGCACGCGCATGGTGGGCGGCACCACCCCCGGCAAGGGCGGCCAGAAGGATGCCAATGGCCTGCCGATCTTCGACACGGTCGAGCAGGCGGTCCGCGGGACCGGCGCCACGGCGAGCATGATCTTCGTGCCGCCGCCGTTTGCGGCCGACGCCATCCTCGAGGCTGCCGACGCCGGCATCAAGACCATCATCGCGATCACGGAGGGCGTCCCGGTCCAGGACATGGTGCGCACGCGCGCGCGGCTCTCGGGCTACCCCGGCACGATCCTCGTCGGCCCCAACTGCCCCGGCGTGATCACGCCCGGCTACCGGGTCGGCGACCGCTTCGAGGGTGGCTGCAAGATCGGCATCATGCCGGGCTACATCCACACCCACCGGCGCGATGCGAAGACCGCAAAGGCGGTCGGCATCGTCAGCCGCAGCGGCACGCTGACCTACGAAGCCGTCTGGCAGTGCTCGGTGCGGGGCATCGGCCAGTCGACCTGCGTCGGCATCGGCGGCGACCCCGTCAAGGGGCTCGACTTCCTCGACGTGCTCGAGATGTTCAATGCCGACCCGGACACCGACGGCGTGATCATGATCGGCGAGATCGGCGGCAGCGCCGAGGTCGATGCCGCGCGCTGGATCAAGGCCAACATGACCAAGCCGGTCGCCGGCTTCATCGCGGGCCGCACGGCGCCCAAGGGCAAGCGCATGGGCCACGCGGGTGCGATCATCGGCGGCGCCGACGACACCGCCGAGGCCAAGCTGAAGGTCATGGGCGAGTGCGGCATCCACGTCAGCATGAGCCCCGCCGACCTCGGCCAGACGATGGCCCGCGCGCTCGGACTCGCCTGAATTCCCCGGATCTGCGTACGCCTCGTCCGTAGGATGCAGGCGTGCCCGGATCCCTGACCCAACCTTGGCTGCCCCGCGTGCTCACCTGGAGCGCGTGCCTTGCCGTGGTGCTGGTCGGCGCGGCGCCGACTGCATCCATCGGCGCCGACGGACCGACGGCTCCGGGCGTCGCGTCCGCGGCCACGCCGATCTTCGACCCCACGGTCACCGAACGCATCGCCATCGTCGGCGCGAGTGCGAGCGACGGCTTCGGCGTCGCGGTCAGCAATGGCAGCGCCAAGCCCTTCAAGGCCGAGCTCGTCGACATGCGCGATGTACTCCTGGCCGCAGCGCGCCCCGGCACCACGAGGCTCGTCGCCAACTACGCCACGGGCATGTTCTTCAGCGATCCCGTCGTGCGTGGCGAGGATGCCATCACGCGCGCGCTCGACACCAAGCCCACGCTGCTGCTCGCCGCGGACTTCCTCTTCTGGTACGCGTACGGCGGCGGCGGCATCGGCAAGACGCCGATCCGCACCGAGGCCGATCGAGCTTCGCTGTTCGAGCAGGGCTTGGTGCAACTCGACCGGGTGGTGACCGCCGGCGTGCCGCTCGTCGTCGGCAACCTGCCGGACATGCGCGCCTCGAAGGGTCGCATGATGGCGGCCATGCAGCTGCCGGAAGCCGCCACGCTCGATGCCCTCAACGCGCGGCTCGCCGACTGGGTACGGGCCAAGCGCGCCGTCCGCCTCCTGCCGCTGACGGCGGTGACCGACGAGACGCGGTCGGGCGAGCCGATCCGCATCGGCTCGTTCGAGTGGGATCCCGGACGCCACGGCCCCGTCATGCAGCGCGACCGGCTCCATCCCGCATTTCCTGGCCTCGTGGCGCTGACGCAGCGCACGATGGAGTGCGCGATCGGCGACGCGGCCTGCCGCGAGCGCTTCGACTTCACGCCGCAGGACGTGAAGGCGCGGATCCTCGACGGCGTGACGACTCCGGGGCCGAAGCCCGGCGACCCATCGCCCGCGTCCCGACCCTGAATCGGCCCACGGCACGCCCGCTCACGGTGCAGCAGCCTGCCCGCATCGTGTGCCCGGCTGCTGCCGGACGATGGCTCACTTCATGCCTTCGATGACGCCGGCCCGTTCCTCGGCGCTGAG
>JBEGNG010000207.1:0-3849 GCA_041182645.1 Planctomycetota bacterium | reverse complement strand
AGCGAAATGGTCGTCTGGCGATCCTTGGACGACTCGATCGCCATCAGGTCGCGCTGGCGGATCGAACCCGCCGATTCGCCCACGCGCACCCAGCGGCCGTCGTCGGCCTTGCGCTCGAAGTCAAGCCCGATGCCGAGCGTGCGGCCGAAGCCCCAGTCGGTGTAGCCCTCCATGAGCTTGCGCGGGCCGAGCCGATCGGCCAGCGTGAAGAAGTACATGTTGCAGCTGCGCGCGATCGCTTCCGAAGGCCCCAGCGGGCCGTGGTGGTTGGGCGTGTTGGTGGGCCTGTAGATCCAGCACCGGGCGTGCGAGTGGATCTCGGGGAAGAAGTGCCCGGTGCAGTCGATCACCGTGGATGGCGTCGCCAGGTCCTCGGCCGCCGCGCAGGCGAGGACGATCGGCTTCATCACGCTGCCGGGCTCGAACGATGCCCCCATCGCACGGTCCATCCACGGCGTCAGGACCGGGATGCGCCGCGGATCCGAAACCTGCTCATCCCGCGAGGGCCAGCTGGCCATGGCCAGCACCTCGCCGGAATCGACGTCGATCGCGACGGCGGCCGATGCGAGCGGCGTGCCGTACTCCTGGTCCGGTGCCGAGTGGAACCCCTGCACCACGCCCAGGCCGAAGATGGGGTCGAGGATCGCCTCGAGCCGCGCCTGCAGCGCCACATCGATCGCAAGCTGCACCTGGGAGCCTGCCACGGGCTCCTCGCGCGTGGCTTCATCGGCACCGATCGGCTTGCGCACCCGTCCGCGCTTGCCGCGGAGCCGATCCTCCTGGGTGCGCTCGATGCCGTTCACGCCGACGACATCCGGGCCGAGTTGGTAGCCGCCCAGATCCGTGAACGGCTCGCCCTCGCGAAGGCCGTGCACCGGCCGACGCTCGACATCCTCGGGCAGCGCGTGCGATCGCGTGACCCCGACGATCCTCGACGCGACACTCTCGACGCGGACCCGCTGCGGCTCGGCGCTGCGCAGGCCGATCGGCAGGCCATCGCGCGGCAGGTCGACCGCTGCCGACGCGTACGGGCGCCGCCGCACGGTGCTGTCCTTCACGGTGACGGCGCCGGGAGCGCGGTCGGCGAGCTTGCCGAACGCGAAGGCGGTCGCATCATCGACCCCGCACAGCACCGCGTGGAACTGCGCCTTCTCCTGCACCTTCTCGCTGCGGAAGTCGGCGCGCGCCTCCTCGCCGTACAGGTCGACGCGCTTCGCCAGGTCGCGCGCATCCTTCTGCTGCTGGATGGACTCGACGCGCTCCACGATCCCGGCGATGGCCGCATCGCGCGCAGCAGCGGACATGCCACCGAGCTTCGTGACTGCATCGAGCACCTCGGACCACGCCTGGTTCCATGCCGGCGTGGCCAGGGCGATCCGTCGATCGCGTTCCTCGCGGGGAAGGCGCAGCCAGGCCCGACGGCCGCCGGCCGCCTGCACCTGTTCGGCGGTCGCCTGCTGCCGGGGCCACGCACCGGTGATCGCATCCCAATGGATGGCGATGTCGTAGCTGGGTGCGTCCTCGACGAGCACACGACCGCGGCGATCCACGATGCAGCCGCGGAGCGTGGGCAGGAACTCGGCCTCGCTCACCCTGCCGCGTGCCTTCTTCAGGCGATCGGGATGTTCCAACACCGACAGGCGCACCAGCTGCACCGTCAGGCCCGCGAGCACCAACACCAAACCGATCGACAGCAGCACCAACCTGCGTTGGAACATGCCGAACTGCGCCGAACTGATCGGGTTCATCTTCGCTGGCCTCCTTGCCGTGCGACGGACGCGCGGAGTGTACGGGCCGCACGCCCGGCCGTTCAACGGGAATCGCTACCATTCGCCGCTTTCCCCCAAAGGGCCAACCACCATGGAATGCGGCATCGTCGGACTTCCCAACGTCGGCAAGAGCACCCTCTTCAACGCCCTCACGGCCGCGGGGATCGAGGCCGCCAACTACCCGTTCTGCACGATCGAGCCCAACGTCGGCGTGGTGAGCATCCCCGACCACCGGCTGGACGTGATCCAGGGCTTCATCAAGACCCAGAAGGTCATCCCGGCCGCCATGCGCCTGGTCGACATCGCGGGCATCGTGAAGGGGGCCAGCGAGGGCGCAGGCCTGGGCAACAAGTTCCTCAGCCACATCCGTGAGGTCGACGCGATCCTCCACGTCGTCCGCTGCTTCGAGGACGGCGATGTCCTGCACGTCGACGGCGGCGTCGACCCGGTCCGGGACATCGGCACGATCGAGACCGAGCTCATGCTGGCCGACCTGCAGTCGATCGACGGCATGCTCGAGAAGGCCCGCCGGACCGCCAAGGGCGGCGACAAGGAGGCGATCGCCAAGGTCGAACTCCTCGACCGCTGCCGGGCCTGCCTGGACGAAGGTCGCCCCATCCGCAGCCTGGCCCCCGACGCCGAGCAGACCGCCATGCTCCGCTCGCTGGGCATGATCACCGCCAAGCGCGTGCTGTTCGTGGCCAACGTCGACGAGACCGATCCCAAGGGCGATGGTCCCCTGGTGCAGAAGGTCCGCGCCTACGCCAAGGAGAACGGCGGCTCAGTCGTGGTCGTCTGCGCGAAGATCGAGAGCGAACTCGCCGAACTGCCCGAGGCGGACAAGAAGGAGATGCTCGCCGGCCTGGGCATGGACGAGCCGGCACTGGCCAACGTCGCCCGGGCGGCCTACGAGCTGCTGGGTCTGCAGAGCTACTTCACCGCGGGCGAGAAGGAAGTCCGCGCCTGGACGATCCACAAGGGCTTCACCGCCCCGCAGGCCGCGGGCGTGATCCACACCGACTTCGAGCGCGGCTTCATCCGCGCCGAGGTCTACACGGTGAAGGACCTGCAGGAACTCAAGAACGAGAAGTCGATCCGCGAGGCCGGCCGCATGCGCGCGGAAGGCAAGTCGTACGTCATGCAGGACGGCGACGTCTGCCACTTCCTCTTCAACGTCTGAGGCTGGGCTGCGAAGCGTTCAGTCGATGCCGACGGGCATCGTGATCGCTGCATCGAGCCTCGCGCGGTAGTCCGACAAGGGGATCTCGACGGCACCGAGCGCGAGCACGTGCGGGTTCGCGTACTGGGAATCCACGAGCACGAAGCCCCGGGCGCGCAGCCGGGCCATGAGCCCCGCGAAGGCGACCTTGCTCGCATCGCGCGCCCACGGTTCGCGCACGGTGAACATGCTCTCGCCGAAGAAGACGCCGCCGAGCGCCACGCCGTAGAGCCCGCCCGCCAGGCGATCGTCGGCCCAGGCCTCGACCGAGTGCGCGATGCCGAGCCCGTGCAACTCGCGGTACGCCGCCTGGATCCGGTCACCGATCCAGCTGCGGTTCTCGGCGGAACGGTCGGTCGCGCAGCCGGCCAGCACGGCTTCGAAGGCGGTGTTGAAGCGCACGCTGAAGCGGCCCGAGCGCACGGTCCGCGCCAGCCGACCCGGCGCCACCCACGAGGCGACCTCGAAGACCGCCCGCGGATCGCAGATGAAGTAGTCGACCCGGCCGGTCTCGGGGTGCGCCATCGGGAAGGCGCCCTGCGCGTAGGCCGACACGAGTTCGTGCGGCGAGAGCGTGGGTTCGGGGTGCCGGCGCGTCACGCGTGCATCATCGCGCGGGTGCGGCGCGCTTGCCAGCACCTTTGCGCACACGATCGGCCCTCGGGTTCACGAAGCACCCCAGCACGACGCCTCGGGGGAACGGCGCTCGGGTCCATGCGGCTACCCCGGAGGACGCATCACTCGCTGCCCGCTCACGCCGTGGTCGCCGGCTTCGGCTTGGGCTTGCTGACGACCCGGACCTGAGCGAACTGGCGGTGGCCGCTGACGCCGCTGTGGTGGCCGTAGCCCGACTGCCGCGCG
>JBEGNG010000206.1:0-3876 GCA_041182645.1 Planctomycetota bacterium | reverse complement strand
CGTCGAGCTCATGGCGCCGGGTGGTGCCGCCGAGGCCAACCTGCCCGCCCTGCGTCCGGTCGAGCCCGCACGCGTGCGGGGCTTCAACTACAGCAAGGGCCGCATCGTCGAGGTGCAGCTCTACGAGGTCGTGACCGGCGACTGACGCGGTGCCGAGCCCGGCCATCGCGCGCGCCAGACGGCGAGGACGAGCCACGGCGTGACCCAGCCCAGGGCGGTGCCCGCAAGCACATCGCCCAGCCAATGACTGTTCTGGAGGACGCGTGCGCCTGCAACGACCACGGCCATGATGACCCACAGGCCGGTCGCGCGTGGCCACCGCAAGGCCGCGAGCGCCGCAAGCGTGAACGCCGTGGTCGCGTGCCCGCTCGGGAACGAGTTGCGCACGTGCTCGACCACGAAGGCCGGGAACCCGAAGCCGGTCGCGCCGTCGAACGCGCCATCGGCGACGAACACGCGCGGGCGCCAGCGCGCGAGCGTGGCCTTCAGGATGCCCGACACGATGCCGCTCAGCGCCAGCGATGCGAGCGCCAGGAAACACCATCGCGCGGCGTCATGGGCCCGACGCAGGTGGAAGCCGAGGAACCCCACGCCGAATGCGATGAACCAGTACAGGCTGTCGCCGAACTCGGCGATCCACGCCGCCACCGTGCCCCACCCGCGATGCGCGTGCATGAAGCGTGCGATGGACTCATCGGCCAGCAGGACGCTGAGCAGCGACAAGACCACCACGCCCACGCCGATCCAGAGTTGCCTGCGCCACGCGACGGCCATGAAGGCAGGCTACCGACTCGGCGCAGCCCAGCCCGTCGTGTAGCGTCCACGCATGGCATCGATCCCTTCGACCCTGGCGTCGGTCGAGGCCGTGCTGGCCTCGACGGCATCCGCCGCCGACCGCGAGCGCGACTCCATCGACGCCGCTGCCGATGACTGGCGCCTCGGGGCCACGAACCTGGTGCACTACGGGGCGATGCGCTCGGCGCTGCCCCCGGGGTTGCAGGCCGACCTGGTCCGGCTGGGCCTCAGTTCCCTGTCACGGCGCGAGGCCCATGTCGAGCCCACGCTGCGCGCGGTCCGCGATGCACTCGTCGCCATGCACGGCGGCGCATGGCGCGGGACCGCAACGAACGACGCGATGGATGCCGGGGTGGCGGCGCGCGGGCGCCCCGCCGCCGTCCGGCTGGGCCCTCCACACCCCAAGGGAACCCGGATCATGGTCAGCCTCCCACCCACCATGGCGAACGAAGCGGGGCTCGCCCGAAGGCTGATCGAGGCGGGCATGGACGTGGCGCGCATCAATGCCGCGCACGGCAATCCGGCTCAGTGGCACGCGAACGCGGCAGCCCTGAAGGAAGCCGCCGACGAGGCCGGGCGCACCATCAGGCTGTGCGTCGATCTCGCCGGGCCGAAGGTCCGGACCGGCACCTGCCCCGACGGTCCGATCGAGGTCCGCCCGGGCGATCGACTCACCCTGCACGCGCAGGATGCGACGTCCACCGCAGCGGCGCGCGACGACTCCGGTGCGCTCGACGGCAGCCACCGGATCGCCGTCACGCCGCCGGAACTGCTCGCGTCCCTGCGGCAGGGCCACCGCGTGCTCATCGACGACGGCAACATCCGTGGGCGCTGCATCGAGGCCTCGCCACGGTCGGCCGAGGTCCTCATCGAGAAGGTCCGCGGCGGAGCGTGGCTGCTGAAGGACCGCAAGGGCGTCAACGTGCCCGACAGCGACGTGCCCATCCCTTCGCTCACGCAGGCCGACCTCGCGACGCTCGATGCGATCGCCGGCATGGCCGACATCGTGGCGCTGAGCTTCGTCCGGGGCCCGCGCGACATCCTCGACCTGCACCGTGAACTCGACCGCCGCGGCCTGCACGGCCTGGCCGTGGTCGCGAAGGTCGAGACGCCGCAGGCCTGCAGGGACCTGCCCTCGATCCTCCTGGCGCTCATGCGACGGCCGGCATGCGGCGTCATGCTGGCGCGCGGCGACCTGGGCGTCGAGATCGGCTTCGAGAACCTGCCCATCGCCCAGGACGAGGTGCTGGCCCTCTGCGAAGCGGCGCACATGCCGGTGATCTGGGCCACCCAGGTGCTCGAGTCGATGACCGAGCACGGCTTCCCGACGCGTGGCGAGGTGACCGATGCCGCCGACAGCGCGCGCGCCGACGCGGTGATGCTGGGCATCGGTCCGTGCCTGCTGGAGACCACGGCGTTCGTGCACGACCTGCTCACGCGGATCCAGCGGATCCGCGCACGCAGCCGCGCCCTGCTGGTGCCCTGGGGCGGGTGGAACCATGCCTGAGGCAAGCGCCGACGTGACCCGCTGGGTGCTCGACGGCGGTGCCATCACCGCGCTGGTGCTGCTGGTCGAGGCGATCGGCATCATCTGTGCGCTCGATTCGGTGATGCGCGCACGCACCCCCCAGGGATCGATCGCCTGGGCTCTCTCGCTGGTCTTCCTGCCGATCGTGAGCGTCCCGCTCTACGCAGCCTTCGGGCAGCGCCGTTTCGACGGCAAGGTGCTGGCGCACCGGCGCGGTCGGCGAGCCCTGGACCGGCGGATCAGCGAGGTGACGCGATCCACCGCACCGCTCCACTCGCTGGATCCTGCCCTCGTCGCGATCGCGCCGCTCTGCCGCGTGCCGCCCACCCGCGGGAACGACTGCGAACTGCTCATCGACGGCAAGGCCACCTTCGACTCCATCGAGCGGGCCATCGATGCGGCACACCGATGCGTGGCGTTCCAGTTCTACATCATCCGCGACGACCGGCTCGGGCGCCGCATGGCCGCGGCGCTCGCCCGTGCAAGCGCCCGCGGCGTGAAGGTGATGGTGCTCTACGACTCCATCGGCAGCATGCACCTGGCCGAGGGCTGGTGCGACCGGCTGCGGGCCTCCGGCGTCGAGGTCGCCGCGTTCAGGACCTCGCGGACGGCGCTGCCGACCAACATCAACTTCCGCAACCACCGCAAGGTCGTCATCGTCGATGGTGCCGAGGCCTTCCTCGGTGGCCTGAACGTGGGTGACGAGTACATGGGCGAGAGCCCTGCCTTCGGCCCCTGGCGTGACACGCACGTGCGCATCCGGGGGCCCGCCGCACTGGCGGTGCAGCTCTCGTTCGCCGAGGACTGGCGCTGGGCGACCGGCGAGGATCTGGTCCACGCCGAGTGGTCCGTGCCCGAAGCCTGCGGCGAGGATGCCATGGCGATCCTCCCGACCGGGCCCGCCGATGACCTCGAGTCGTGCTCGCTGATGTACCTGCACCTGATCAGCCGTGCGCAGCGCCGGCTCTGGGTCGCGTCGCCGTACTTCGTGCCGGACCAGGCGACCTTCGCCGCGCTGCAGTCGGCGGCGCTTCGCGGCGTCGATGTCCGGGTCATCATGCCGCGCAAGCCCGACAACACGCTCGTGCGCATGTCGGCCCTCACGTTCATCCCGGAGGCCATGGCTGCCGGCATTCGTGCCTACTCGCACACGGTCGGCTTCATGCACCAGAAGGTCATGCTCAGCGACGACCTCGCCTGCGTCGGCACCGCGAACCTGGACAACCGGAGCCTGCGCATCAACTTCGAGATCAGCGCACTCGCGCACGGCGGCACCCTGGCACGTCAGGTGGAAGCGATGTTCCACACTGACTTCGAGGGGTGCCACGGGATCGGCCTTCGCGCCTGGACGGGCCGTTCGTGGCTCTTCCGTGCGGCATGCCGTGCCGCACGCCTGATGTCGCCGATCCAGTGACCCCGGAACGTGAACGGGGCGCCCCGCATGGAGCGCCCCGCATGATCACTGGCCTTGGGACCGATCGCGTTCAGGGACGCGAGCGGACAGCAACGAGGCCGCCGAGCGCGAGGATCGCGACGGCGCCGCTGCTGGGGAT
>JBEGNG010000205.1:0-8850 GCA_041182645.1 Planctomycetota bacterium | reverse complement strand
CGCTCGTAGTTGCCCTCGAAGAGGTCGGGCTTGTTCACGACCAGGGCGATCGTGGGCGGGAAGACCTCGATCTGCGTGATGTAGTAGATCTTGGCGATCGTGCCGAGCTTCGAGCTCGGCCCGCGCTCGGTGAGGATCCGCTGCACGAGCGCGTTGAGCTTGCCGGTCGTCTCGCGGTGGCCGGCCTGCTGGAAGAGGTTGAACGCCATCGCGATCGCATCCTGCACGCCCTCGCCGGTCAGGGCGCTCACGCACGCGATCGGTGCGAAGTCCAGGCCCGGCATCTCCTGGCCGAGGTACTCCATGAAGTCCTGGACCTTGGCCTTCTTCGGCATCAGGTCCCACTTGTTGAGCACGATCAGCGTCGGCTTGGCCTGCTCGATGAGCTGCATGGCCAGGTGCTTCTCGACCTGGCTGATCTTGTCGGTCGCGTCGAGGACCAGGAGGCAGACGTCGGCGCGCCGGATCGACTGGTCCGTGCGGACGTTCGAATAGAACTCGACGTCGTCGGCCCATGACTTGCGCTTGCGCACGCCGGCGGTGTCGATGGCGACGAAGGTCCGGCCACCGACCTCGAACCGCACGTCGATCGCGTCGCGCGTGGTGCCGGCGATCTCGCTCACGATCACGCGGTCCTCGCCGGCCAGGGCGTTGGTGAAGGAGCTCTTGCCCGCGTTGCGTCGGCCGACGATCGCGACCTTCATCTCCGTCGGCACCGGCTTCGCGGGCGCATCGCCCACGCGCTCCCAGATCGCCTCGCGCAGGCGGCGCAGGCCCGCGCCGTTGTTGGCGCTGACCATGTGCGGCTCGCCGAAGCCCAGCCGCATGGCATCGAAGGCATGCGCCTCCCACGAGGGACCGTCGACCTTGTTCACGACGAGCATCGCCTTGCTTGCCTGGCCGCTGCGGCGCAGCATCGTGGCGATCGTCTCGTCGAGCGCCGTCACGCCGCTCTGCGCATCGACCGTGAAGAGGATCACGTCGGCCTCCTCGGTCGCGGCGCGGATCTGCTCCTCGATGTGCGGCGTGAGTGCCGCCAGGTCCATGCCCGCGTCGTCGATGCGGCGGCCGTCGGCGGTGTAGACGCCGTAGCCGCCGGTGTCCATGAACTCGACCGTGCGCGGCAGCGCGTCCTCGGGGCCCTCGATCGGCGGATCGAGGGTGAGTTCGGCGGTGATGCGGTCGCGGGTGACCCCCGGCGTCGGGTCCACGATCGACACGCGACGTCCGACGATGCGGTTGAGCAGGCTGCTCTTGCCCACGTTGGGACGACCGATGATGGCGACGACGGGCAGCATGGAACCGCGCAATGCTAGCGATTGCCGCGCTCCACCCCCGCAGGGTCCCGATCCCCGTGCAGGGATGCCGCCACCATGCGACACTGCGCCGAGCGTGTCGATCTTCCCGCTGCCCATCTTCGAGCGCGATGCGGACCCTGCCTTCCGCGACCCGGCTGCGGTCGCCGACGCGCAGGCCTATGCCGCGCTCAAGGCGCCGTCGTCGATCGTGGTCCGGTTCGGGGCCATGCGCATGATCGGGGAGTTCCCCCATGCCGGCGACGCCAAGCCGGGCTGCGGCTCGAAGCTCGTCGTCCGCACGCATCGCGGCACCGAACTCGGCGAGATGCTCACGACGACCTGCGGCAACGGCGGCTGCGGCAAGAGCGTCTCGCGCGCCGACCTCCTGGGCTACATCGAGGCATCGGGCGGCAAGGACTATCCGTTCCACCACGACGGATCGGTCCTGCGCGTGGCCACGATGGACGACCTGGCGCGGTGGGAACGCATCACGATGGACTGGGGCGCACGGACGCTGGCGGCGAAGCAGGCCGCGATCGCGCTGGGCGTGCCCGCCCGGCTCGTGCAGCTCGAACCCATGCTCGGCGAGGAGCAGGTGATCGCCTGGGTCCACCCGACCGTCGAGGGCGAGCTCGACCTGGCGCCGCTCAAGTCGGCCCTTGCACCGATCATCGGCCGCGAGGCGCACTGGCAGGTCATCGGTGCGCGCGACGAGGCGCGCCTGGTCGCCGACCGCGAGAAGTGCGGCCAGAGCGTCTGCTGCTCGACGTTCCTGAAGGTGCTGAAGCCCGTGAGCGTGAAGCATGCGAAGGTGCAGGGGCACACGCTCGATCCGCTGAAGATCTCGGGCCGCTGCGGGCGGCTGATGTGCTGCCTGCGGTACGAGGACCAGACCTATGCCGAGCTCAACGCGCGCCTCCCGCGCAAGGGCACCGTCGTCGGCACCACCGAGGGCGTGGGCACGGTGGTCGAGACGCGCACGCTCGTGCAGCTCGTGCTCGTGCGGCTGCACGCGACCGGCCGGGACGTCGCGGTGCCCGTCGAGGAACTGCTGCCTCCGGCCTGACCGCCGCTAGCATCGCAGCCCCATGGAGCACGAGCCCCGCAAGGCAACGACCCTCGACACGATCGGCCTGCTGCTGATCTCGTTCGCGCTCGCGATGACCTTCCGCGGGTTCGTCATCGAGGGCTACGTGATCCCCACCGGCAGCATGGCGCCCACGCTCATGGGTGAGCACCTGCGGCTGCGCAGTCCCGACACGGGCTACAGCTATCCGGCCGATGCGGCACCCGTGATCGAATCCGCACGCGCCGGCCGCGACTTCCAGCGCCCGATCGGCGACCCGATGGTCAGCCACAGCGCCGCCACGCGCAGCGAGGGCAACATCCGCCTGGCGCAGGATGCCCGCGTGGGCGACCGCATCCTGGTCACGAAGTACCTGTGGCCGATCCAGCAGCCCGCGCGTTGGGACGTGGTCGTCTTCAAGAACCCGTGCGACCCGGTGGGTGACGCGACCTACTACATCAAGCGCCTCGTCGGGATGCCCGGCGAACGCTTCTGCATCGCCGACGGCGATGTCTTCACCGGCGACCGGGAGATGCCCGTCACCGGGATGCGCGTGCAGCGCAAGCCCGAGCACGTGCAGCGCGCCGTGCTGCAGCCGCTCTGGAACAGCGACTACGCCCCGATCGACCCGGCTGCGATGCGCCAGCGCATGCGTGGCAGCTGGAGCGGACCGCCGATGCGCGGGCAGGGCTGGGACACCGGCGATCCGCGCACCTTCGTCTGGAACGCCACGGGCCCGGCGCGCCTGGAGTGGGATCCGACCGACATCCCCCTCGACGACTGGAACGCCTACAACTCGACGCGCCCCGAGATCCCGCTCTTCCCCGTGGGCGACCTGCGCGTGGCGGCGCACTGCACGCCTGCCTCGAGCGGACTCTTCTCGACCACGCTCTCGATCGGCACCCGCGCCCACCGGATGGTGTTCACCGTGGCGTCGGGCAAGGCCGTGCTGTCGGTCGTGCATGCCGAGAGCGGCGAGGTCAAGGCGACCGCCGAGCGCGCGCTCACGCTTCCCGACGGTCCGTTCGAACTCGAGTGCTGGCACATCGACCAGCGGCTGCAGCTCTTCATCGACGGCGAGAGCGTGCTCGCACTCGACTATGAGTGGGACCCGCAGCAGCGCCTGCAGGCGAGCCACAACGGGCGCACGATCGAGCAGGTGCTGCAGAACCCCACCGCGCAGAAGCCGACCCCGACCACGCTGTCGTGGGAGTTCGGCGGCGGTCCGGTCACGCTGCGCCGCATCCGCGTCGACCGGGACCTCTACTACCGTCCGGCGTTCCTCAACACGGGCGACCAGTACCCGATGAACGGGCCGCCGATCCCCGGTCTGGCGTTCGGCGTCGACGTCAACGCGCCGCCGCAGATCGGCGACGGCGAGTTCGTCATGTTCGGCGACAACTCGGGTGCCAGCCGCGACAGCAGGCTGTGGGGCCGGCCGCACCCGCTCGGGTGCAGCTGGGCAACGACAGCCCGTTCGTCGTGCCCGAGGACCTGATGATCGGCAAGGCCTGGTGCGTCTACTTCCCCGCACCGATGCGCCTGTCGCCGGGCAGCACGCCCTTCATCCCCGACTTCGGCGAACTTCGGTTCATCCGGTGAGTCGAACGGGCCGCCATGCGCGCCGGCTCACCCCCCGCGCACGGACTGCACCAGCTTCCGCACGCGGTCGGACCATGAGGCCGACATCGCCTCGAGATCGACGACCGGTTTCGGCGTGACGCTGCCCAGTGGTGGCATGGCCACCACGGTCGCGACATCGCTGCCGCTGACGAAGGGTGTCGCGCCCACCGCATCACGATCCTCGGCAAGCTGCTCGAGCAGGTCGATCGACATCCCGCCGTCATCGACGAGTTCGCCCACCGGCAGGCGGTCGGCCTCGCGCGTGACGGTGGGGCTCATCACGGCCAGCGTGAACGCCACGCCGTTGGCGCCCAGCCGCATGCCGGCTGCCGTGCGCGCAGCGGCGAGTTCGGGGACCTGCCGGGGCGGTGACCACCGACGCACGATCGTGGCGACCTCACCCTCGAGCGACTGCTGCAACCGCATCCCGCCGTCGAGCAGCGTGGCCAACGATCCCGCGAGCGCCGTGCGCGCCGCCGCGTCCATGCGTGGATCGGCGAGGATCGCGGGCATCGACTCGACCAGGTCATCGAGCACGAGGCTCGCCAGCAGTGCACCGGCCAGGCTGCGCGAGGTGCGTGCCTGGTCGATCATCCGGACGATGCCCTGCGCCGTGCGCGGGAGGTCGACCGTGGGCTCATGCAGCGCACGAAGCACCATCGCGCGGCCGGCTGCACGCGCGAGCGCAACATGGTCGATGGCCATGGTCGGGCGGCCACGGTCCTTCCCGGCCACTTCACAGCGAGCCGCGGCCCAGCCGCGCTGCATCGCCTGGTCCATCACGCGCGCCTGCTGATCGAGCGGTCGGAGTACGCGCTTGGGATCCTCGGCGTGTCCGAGCGAGCGCAGCAGGTCCAGCGCGATCTGGTCATCCTCGCGGATCGACGCCACCGCGCGGCCGGCCTGCGCGTACCAGACCATGGCATCAGCCTGGTCCATCGGTGACGCACCGTCCGCGATCGCCCGGAACTGCGCGGCGACCGCCTGCATCTCCCTGCGGTTGCGCTGCACCGACTCCCACATCGCCTCCCACGAGGGCATGAGCGTGCGCGCGAGCGATCCGTCGGGAAGGCCCTCGAGTTCCTTGGTCAGGCCTTCGAGGATCGCACGCCCCTTGGCCGGATCCGTTTCCTCGAAGGCGGCGGCCGCGCGGACGTAGAAGCCGTCCATCACCTCGAGCTCGCGCTTGATGGACTCGTCGTCGGCGATCTCGACGGGAGTCTGCGGATCGGCGATCGCCAGCGCCTCCTTCGCCGCTTCCGCGTCCTTGAGGCTCGCGTGCATGAGCTCCATCTCGCCGCGCATCGCCTCGGCACAGCCGAGCGCCGACGGTTCCGCCATCGACGCGAAGGTGGCGGCCAGTGCGCCGGCCGTCGCCGGATCCACGAGGCCAAGATCGAGCAGGTCCCGTGCGCTCGTCGCCGACAGCGTGCCCACGGCGGAACTCACGAGCGTGCTGATCATGACCCGGTCGCCGACGAGGTCCCGAGCGAGCTCCGTCTGCAGCGTGATGAGCCGCGCGGCCTCGCGGACGTCACCGCGGCTCATGGCCCACTGCGACGCGGCGGCGAGCATGCGCGCGCCCTGGCGCTGATGGCCCAGGTGCGGCAGCAGCATGCCGATGCCCGCCGAACGGTCGAGGCCGAAATCATCGATCGTCGGTCGCAGGACCTCGATCATGCCCTCGGCCCGGGCGACCCATGCCGGGTCCCATGTCCGCCACTGCGAGGGATCGACGAGTTCGTTCTCCAGGAACAGGCGATCGTCGTCACTCAGGCGCTGGTCGTGCGCGCGCCGGTACCAGGTGGCCGCATTCGATTCATCCGGCGCCGGCTCCTGCCAGGCGAGCACGGCGGCATGGAGGAGCAGCGCGGCGATCATGCGTGCAGGCTACGCGCGTCGGGCGTCAGCCCGTCCAGTTCCCGAGCAGGACGCCCAGGTCGGCACCATCGGTCGTGCCGTCGGCGTTCAGGTCGCCGCCTGCGGTGCCCCAGTTGCCCAGCAGCACACCCAGATCCGCGCCGTTCACGAGTCCGTCGCCGTTGAGGTCGCCGATGACGGCTTCACACGCATCGAGGATCCCGTTGGCGTTGGCATCACCGCCGGACTGCGCGATCTGGCATCGGTCGGCGACGCCGTCCTGGTCACAGTCCGACCCGAAGCGCCACGTCCGTGCCGCACCCGTGATGCTCGCGGACTCGACCGACTCGCTTGCGCCGATGATCGCCAGGTCGCGCACGATCGCCACGCTCTCACCGACGCTCACGCGGCCGACCTCGGCGGGCGTTCCACCGATCGGCCACTCGTACGCGCGCACGCCGGATGCCAGGGTCGCGAAGTCCTGCTGCGCCACCAGCACGCGCCCGGCGGACATCGCCACGCCGTGGCCGAACCGGGATCCCTGCTGCGTGGGACCCGAGAGGACCGGCCCTGCCTGCCAGGCACCATCGACCCGGCGCCAGGTGAAGACCGCGCCCTGGCGCTCGCCCTGCTGCGGTGCACCGACGGCCACGAGCGATCCCGTGCACGCCACGGCATGGCCGACACGCGCATCCGGATCCGCGATCGGCTCGAGGTCGCTGCCGATGCGCTCGGGCGCGGACCAGACCGCACCATCCCGGAACGAGACCCAGACCTGTCCTGCGCCGGCCGACGCGTACGGCGCACCGATGACCAGCATCGAACCATCCATCGCGACCGACCAACCGAAGTAGCCGAGCTCCTCCGCCTGCGCTGGCAACAGACGCTGGCGGAACACGTACTGCCCATTCGACTGCTGCTCGTACAGGTGCACCGCGCCACCGCCGGCGGGTGCCGTGCCCTCCCCGGGCGCGCCGACGGCGAGCCACGGACCAGCCACGGCCAGGCTGGATCCGAAGCGGCCACCGGCAACGAGCGCCGTCGATTGCAGCGTCTGCACCTGCGACCATGACGTGCCCGTGCGACGGAAGACGTACGCGGCACCGGCACTGTTGAGGCCACTCACGTCGCGACCGAGCGCACCCACCACGGCGACGTCGCCGGCGATCGCGACGGCGCTGCCGAACTGGTCGTTGCTGAGCGCCGCGCCGTGGCGAAGCGTCGCCTGGCGCGCGGGGCGGTCGTTCGAGATGGTCCACACCTCCGCCAGGCCGACATCGACGGTGGGGGAGTTCTCGCCCGGCGAGCCCACGATGAAGCCGACACCGTCGGTCGCCACCACGCGACCGAAGAGATCGCCGCTGGTGCTCTGGCCGCCGGGTGCATTCATGAGGAAGCCCGACGCGCAGGCCGCCGTGCCACCCGCGCATGAGCCCTGCGCCGGAAGGTCGCACGAATCAAGACGACCGTTCCCATCGCAATCGCTCGCGCGGCCCTGTGCGATGTCCTGCACATCGACGCGCCCGTTGGCATCGCAGTCACCCAGCAGCGTGTCGGGCACGGCGCAGCGGTAGGACGAGATCGCCGCGAGGGTCTCGCCGATCGTGCGTGAATTGTGCGCACCCTGCGTGGAGGCCGATGGCTCGACGCCGGTCGGGGCGCCTTGGAAGCTGACGTTGGGATTCGAGAAGTGATCGATGCGCGAGCCGGGCTGGTACGCCATGACCGTGCGGTAGGTCGTGCCGTTGGTCCCGGCGAAGCGCCAGCCGACGCTGTACGGAAAGATGCCGCCGCTCGTGCAGCCGCCACCGTCGCCCGACGCATGGCAGCAGCCCATGTTGTGCCCGAGTTCGTGCGCGAAGGTCTGGCTCGCCAGGCACGACTGGGCCGTCACGCTGAAGCCGGTGCCCGAAGCGCCGGCGTCGTTGTACGGCATCAGGTAACCGATGCCGCAGTACTCGCCGCTCGTACGGATCATGGCGACCAGGTCCGCGCCGCAGGCGTTGCGCAGGTCATGGACCTCGTCGAGGATGCCGTCGCCCTGTGCGGCCAGGCTCGACAGGTCGCTGCCGAAGTCCTGCTCGGTGTAGGCGATCTCCATGCGCAGCACGTTGCGCAGCCGCGCCGCGAGACCCGAGTTGATGTACGCCGTGTTCGAGGACGCGACCGCCAGGTCGCACAGCGCGTTGAGCTGGTTGGTGCCCCCGGCCTGCGTGCGTGCGGCGGGCGTCGTCAGGATGAGCACATCGACGCGGTCGCCATCGGAGCATCCGCCCGCCAGCGAGCCATCCTGCGGCGCCGGACCGGTGATGGCGGTGCCGTCGACCGCACCCGCACACGGACGTTCACCATCCTCGGGAACAGGCATCCAGGTGATCGCCCGATCCACGGGACCGAGGGCCTGTCGGCGCACGCCGTCGGGCAGCAGCGCCGAACCCGCGATGAAGCCGTCACGCTCGACCAGGGTCAGCGTGATCGAGCGCTCGGCATGCTTCGCCCAGCGGTACCGGGCGACGCCCGGCTCGGCATGGTCGGCGACGAGTTCGAACGCCACGCCGTCGACGGTGCAGGTGGGCGGCAGGGATGCGGTGGCACTCAGGGCGAGCGCCAGGACGAGCGTCGTGGGCATGGGCCAACGATAGACCGGGTTCGGGGGTTGGCGAAACGGGATCGGACGATCCGCACCGAATGATGGTCAAGGCTGGACCCACGATGGACCCACGCTGGACCCCGCCCGCACGGGCATCACTGCATGATCGGACGCACGACCGAGCCGTGCACGTCCGTGAGCCGGTAATCGCGGCCCGCATGCCGATAGGTGAGTTGCTCGTGATCGATGCCCATGAGCGCGAGAATGGTGGCGTGCATGTCGTGCACGTGCACCTTGTCGCGCTCGGCGTACCACCCGTAGTCGTCGGTCGCGCCGTACGAGAAGCCCGGCTTGACGCCGCCGCCGGCCATGAACCAGGTGAAGCCGTGCGGGTTGTGGTCGCGGCCGTCCTC
>JBEGNG010000204.1:0-3918 GCA_041182645.1 Planctomycetota bacterium | reverse complement strand
GCCGATCATCGAATGGAATCACGCGACCTCGCTCGCCCGGACGCCGACCTACACCGCCAATGCCGCAACCGCCGCGAACGTCGGCAGCACGCTCGGTGCGACCGGCGATCCCTTCAGCGGATTCTGCGCAGTGATCGGCCCGACGGTGAACGATGCCGCCTGGCCGCTCGACTGGCGGGGCGTCACGCTGGTCGGTGACTTCACCAGCAACTGGATCCGCGCGCTCACGCTCGATGGCACCGGCCGCGTGACCACGGTCCGCACCTTCGACCAGTTCGATCCGCTCGAGCCATCCGACCAGCGGCTGTACGCGCCGGTCTCGATCGAGCTCGATCCGCGCGATGGCAGCCTGTGGGTGGCGCAGTGGCCTGATCGCCTCGCGCGCTACCGGCCGACCTGCCCGGCGGACCTCAGTGGCGACCGCGTGATCGATGGCGCGGATCTGGGGGTGCTTCTGGGTGCCTGGGCGACGGCCGGGCCGGCGGACCTGAATCGCGACGGCGTGATCGACGGGGCTGACCTGGGTGTGCTGCTGGGCGCCTGGGGCGGCTGCCCCTGAGCGGCGGCGCGGCCCTTACATGTGCCGCGCGAGGAAGTCGTCGTAGGCGATCCGCAGCCCGTCGCGAAGGCTCGTCGTGGCGCTCCAGCCGAGCGCCTTCATGCGCGACACATCCATGAGCTTGCGCGGCGTGCCGTCGGGCCGGCTCGTGTCGAACTCGAGCGTTCCGGCGTAGCCGACGACGTCCATCACGGTCTCGACGAGTTCGCGGATCGTCACGTCCGTGCCACTGCCGATGTTCACGAAGGGTCCGTCGTACCCGAGCTCCATCAGTCGGATGCAGCCGTCGGCCAGGTCATCCACGAACAGGAACTCGCGCCGCGGCGTTCCCGTGCCCCAGACGGGCACGCTCGGCTCATGGCGCACCTTCGCGTGATGCACCTTGCGGATGATCGCCGGAATGACGTGACTGCCGTCGGGGTCGTAGTTGTCGCCCGGCCCGTAGAGGTTGCAGGGCATCGCGCTGGTGTAGCGGCGCCCATGCTGCCGCGCGTAGCTCTCGCACATCTTGATGCCTGCGATCTTGGCGATCGCATAGGGCTCGTTCGTCTGCTCGAGCGGCCCCGTGAGCAGCGATTCCTCCGCGATCGGCTGCGGTGCCATCTTCGGGTAGATGCAGCTCGAGCCCAGGAACAGCAGCCGCTCCACGCCCGCCAGGTGCGAGCCGTGCACCAGGTTCAGCATGGTCTGCAGGTTCTGCTGGATGAAGTCGGCGCGGTAGGTGTCGTTGGCCAGGATTCCCCCGACCTTCGCTGCGGCGATGAACACGAAGTCGGGCCGGTGCTCGGCGAGGAAGGCGTGCGTCGCGCGCTGATCGAGCAGGTCGAGCTCCTGGCGGGTCCGGACCAGCACGTTGGAGTAGCCGCGGGCCTGCAGCCTCCGCACGAGCGCCGAGCCAACCATGCCGCGATGCCCTGCGACGAAGATCCGTGCCGAATGATCCATGGGCTGATGGTAGTGGGCGCTCAGCGCGAACCCGGCAGGTCGTCGTGGAAGGTCGGCTTCAACTCCGTGGGCCGCGGCCCGGGGTTGGCCGTCGAGGCGGACTCGACCGCCGCGGCCGGAGCCGGCGTCGCCCCGTCATCGTCGGGGATCGATGCCGGGTCGATGCCCAGCGCCTGAAGATCCTTCATCCGCTGCACGGCCTTGCGCACGGCGCGAACCACGAGCCATCGGATGAAGCCGGCGAAGGCGATCGCGAACAGACCGACCCCGATCGGGATCGGATTCGACCAATCCCAGCCGGGTTCAAGCACGGCGCGGGTGCGATCGTCGGGGTCGTACGACACCCGCACCGTCGATCCGACCGGGTAGCGATCGACGGCCTCCTGCGCACCCGACTGCGAGGACGAGGTGACCCTGTACGTGCGGCGGTTGCCGTGGTGCCTGACGCCGTCGATCTCGTAGTCGAACTCGATCCGCGCGTTGTAGTTGGTCCGCGTCCGGCCCTTGCTCGTGCTGGTGTGGCGAGTGACCTCGCTGTGCGTCACCGTGCCCTGCACCGTGGGCCAGCCGGCGCTCGCGCCGGCGAGGAGCCACTCCCGCGCGCCCTGCACGACGAAGAAGCCGCCGACGGCCATGAAGATGATCGTGATCGCCGTGATGGCCCACGCCGTCCTGCGCGCATTCGCGTCCGTCATGACGCTGGGCATCCGACCCGATGACCTCCGGCCGAGTCGAAGCCGCATGGCTCAGCCGATCTTCTCCACGCCGCCGAGGTACGGGCGCAGGGCTGCGGGGATCGCGATCGACCCGTCCTGCTGCTGGTGGATCTCGAGCAGGGGGATCAGGATGCGCGGGCTGGCGAGCACCGTGTTGTTGAGCGCGTACGCGAAGTGGATGCGACCCTGCTCGTCGCGGTACCGCAGGTTCAGGCGGCGGCACTGGAAGTCACCCAGGCGGCTGGCGCTGTGCGTCTCGCCGTAGGCGCCGGTCGGCACACCGTCGGCGCCGGCATCGCCGCGGCCGGGCATCCAGCACTCCACGTCGATCATGTCTTCGTTCTTCACGCCCAGGTCGCCGCTGCAGCACTGCAGCAGTCGGTAGGGGAGTTCGAGCCGCTGCAGGAGCGACTCGACGTAGCCCAGCATGCGGGCATGCCAGGCCCGGCTCTCGGCATCGTCGGCCCTGCACACCACGACCTGCTCGACCTTGTCGAACTGGTGGATGCGGTAGAGCCCGGCCGTGTCCTTGCCGGCGGCGCCGGCCTCGCGTCGGAAGCAGGTGCTCACGGTCGTGTAGCGCAGCGGAAGCTCGTCGAGCGACAGGATCTCGTCGGCGTGCAGCCCCATCAGGCCCACTTCGCCGGTGCCGGTGAGGAACAGGTCATGTCCCGACCCGCGCTTGGATTCCTCGATGTGGTACGCCTGCTCGCGCCCGGCCGGGAAGAACCCCGTGCCGACCATGCACTCTTCCTTCACGATGACCGGCACGCCGACGGCGGTGAAGCCGTTCTCGACGGTCATGAAGTCGAAGGCCATGCGCAGCACGGCCTGGTGCAGGCGCATGCCCCAGCCGGTGAGCGCGTAGTGCCGCGTACCGGCCATCTTCACGCCGCGCTCGAAGTCGACCATGCGATGCTGCTTCACGAGGTCGAGGTGCCCGCGCGGCGTGAACCCGCGATTGGCGGCGAACGGCTTCGCTGCATCGAAGCCGGCCGGGTTCCAGCGCCGGATCTCGACGTTGTCCTCGCTGCCCTTGCCCTTGGGCACGTCGGCCGCCGGTGGCTGGGGGATCGTCAGGAGCACGTCATGCCACTCCGGCTCGATGCGCTGCAGCTCCGACTCCAGCACCGCCACCTGGTTCTTGAGCGCCAGCGGCCGTGCCTCGAGGTCGCGCAGCTCGGCCTCGAGCCGCGCGCGATCGGCCTCGGCCGCCGACTTCAGCGCACCCTTGGCCTTGCCGATCTGCGGTCCGATCTCCTTGCTGATGCGGTTCTGCTCGGCACGCTTGCCTTCGAGCTCGGTCAGGATCCGGCGACGCGCATCGTCGAGCGCGATGAGCCGGTCGAACTCGCAGTGCATGCCCTTGTCGCGGGCTCCGGCACGGAAGCGCTCGGGGTCGTCACGGAAGGCCTTGATGTCGATCATGGTCGGGCGGAGTGTACGGATTCCGCACGGATCGGCCGTTCAGCCGCGGTAGTCCGGGGGTGCCGCCCAGCGCAGCTTCTGCGACAGCGTGTCAAGGTACGAGCAGTCGGGGTTGGCGATCAGCCGCGCCATGTGGTGGTGCCGGCTCACGACGACCGTGTCGCCCACCCTCAGGCTCTCGACCGGGATCCCGTCACAGAGCAGCGAGGTCCCGGGGTTGGCCCGCATGACGTCCAGGCGCACGTCGGTGTGGCTCGGCACGACGACCGG
>JBEGNG010000203.1:0-3925 GCA_041182645.1 Planctomycetota bacterium | reverse complement strand
TCGATGCGTCGATCCGGGGCGGGGGCGTTGGGTGACACGGCGCGCTGGCTTCGCTGCCCTCAGGGGGCGGGATTCGCCGCGGGCGAGGGGTGGACGGGCGCGCCCGGCGCCGCGGTCGACCGGGGTGCTGCGGCGAGCCCGATCGGCGGTCCGGGCACCTCGAAGCGCGGCTGATCCCAGAAGATCATGTAATCCCACAGCTCGAAGTCGCGTCGGTAGGTCGGGAAGGTGTAGGCGTTCTCGGCGCGGAAGCGCCCCGCGATCGGCTGCAGCGCGTACCACTCGAGCCACCGCGTGCGGTCGGTGCCGAAGTCCTGCCCGGTGATGAGCCAGAGGCTCTGCGCCGCCGCCAGGTTCACGCACAGCTCAGGCTGGTCGAGGGCCGCGATCAGCGCCTGCACCACGCTGTCCTCGGGGTACTGTCCGAGTGCGATGGCGAGTTCGGTGCGGACGTCGGTCTCCTCGGTCTCCTCGAGCAGTCGCGTCCAGAGCTGGTCGACGATCTCGCGGTTGTGCAGCCGCTGCAGGCCGCGCGCGGCAGCGAGCCGCACCGGCACCGCGGCATCCTTGAGCTGCAGCGCGATCAGCTTCGCTTCGCTCGGCTGCGCGAACCGGCAGAGGCTCTCGATCGCCGCCGCCTTGACCAAGGGATCGCGCGACTCGCTCACGTAGATCCGGTAGAGGTCGATGTACGTGGGCTCGCCGCCGAAGGTCGCGGTGCCCAGGAGCACGAGGCCGCGTCGCTGCGACTCGGGATCGCTCGGGTCGACGGCCCATGCGGCGGCTTCCTGCGGCGTCGGCGGGCTGAACGACTTGCCCAGCATGTCGAAGTCGCTCATCATCGAATCGCACGCGGCGAGCGGGAGGAGCGCGAGGACGGGCAGGAAGCGGGGGACCATGGTGGTGCTTGGCCGAGGCACGCGGCCGGGCGCGCCGGGAGCGTAACCGTTATCGTCGCTGCATGGCGACGCTGCGCGTGATCGGGATGCCCCTGGGTGCCTACCAGACCAACGCCTACGTCGTCTGGGACGGCGACGATGCCTCGAAGGGCTGCTGGATCATCGACCCCGGCGAGCGTCCTTCGCGGCTGATCGAGCGGATCCGGGCCGAGGGGCTCGTGCCCGATGCCGTGCTCTTCACGCACGCCCACGTCGACCACATCGCGGGGTTGCCCGAGGTCCTCGCCGCCTTCGGTGACCTGCCGCGGCTGGCCCATGCCAGCGAGCACGAGTGGTTCGGCGAGCCGGCGCTCAACCTGTCGGAGTGGGGCGAGCGCCCGGTGTCCGTCCCGGCACCGACCGGCACCCTCGGGGATGGTCAGGCGTTGCACCGGGGCGGTCTCGCGTTCGAGGTCCAGCACCTGCCTGGACACTCGCCGGGTGGCTGTTCGCTGCGTTGCCCCGCCGCGGGCGTGGCGATCGTGGGCGACACGCTGTTCGCGGGCTCCATCGGCAGGGTCGACTTCCCGACGAGCGACCCCCGGGCGATGCGGCAGTCGCTCGCGCGCCTCATGGAGTGGCCCGACTCGACGGTCGTGCATGCCGGGCACGGTCCGTCGACCACGATCCGCGCCGAGCGGGCCTCGAACCCGTTCGTGCTCCATCCCGACTCGTGGTGACCGCTCCGGTAGGATCACCCCATGGGGTCGGACGACCAGATCTTCCGTGAAGGCGCGATCGAGACCGCAGCCTCGCCGGACCAGCTCAACGCGATCGCGCCGCTGGTCACGCCCCGGCACATGCTGCTGGTGTCGTCGGTCTTCCTGCTGGCGGGCATCCTGATCGGCTGGGCCTTCTTCGCCTCGATCCCGATCACGGTGACCGGCCCGGCGCTGGTGAAGCACGATGCGCAGGGCAAGCCGGTCGGCTGCGTCGCCTTCTTCTCGCTCAGCGAGGGCAAGCGCGTCGACAAGGGCCAGCTCGCCTACGTGGCCGTGTCGACCGTCGAGGAGGACGAGCACGGCGTGCTCGTGGGACGCGTCGACCATGTCGACGAACGGCTGACCTCGCTCGCCACCGTCACGGAACTGGCGGGGGACGAGACGCTGGCGCTCGAGATCCAGAAGCAGCTCGGTGCGACGCTCTTCGCGTCGATCACCTTCGAGATCAAGGATGGCCGCCTGCTCTGGCAGGGTGGCGTCATGCCCGAGGATGACGCGCTCAAGCCGTTCACCCCGTGCGAGGTCCGCGTGGTCATCGAGGAGAAGTCGCCGGTGCAGCTGCTGCTGCCGTCGCTCTTCGCCGACGACCCGAAGGCAGGCGGCGGAGCGCGCTGAATGGGCGACGACGGGACGGCGACCGCACCCGCAGGCACGCTCGCCCGCACGGCGGTCGTCCGCGTGCCCGTGGTGCTGCAGATGGAAGCGGCCGAGTGCGGCGCCGCGGCGCTGACGGCGGTGCTCGCCCACCACGGGTGCCACCGCACGCTCGAGGAACTGCGCCGGACCTGCGGCGTCAGCCGTGACGGGAGCAACGCGCTGCAGATCGCCGAGGCGGCGCGGCACTACGGCATGGAGGCCGACGGCCTCAGCGCCGAGCTCGACGAACTGGCGGCGGTCCGGATGCCGGCGATCCTCCACTGGGGCTTCAACCACTTCCTCGTGCTCGAGGGCTTCGACGGCACCTCGTGGCATCTCATGGATCCGTCGCTCGGCCGTCGCTCAGTGTCGACCGAGGACTTCCGACGTGACTTCACCGGGGTCTGCATCGAGATCGCGCCCGGCGGGGGGTTCGAGCCCTCGGGCCAGCCCTCGTCGCCCTGGCCGGCGCTGCGCGCGAGCCTGCGCGGCTCGGGGCCGGCGATCGCCGTCGCGCTGATCGCCGGCGTGCTGATGTCGATTCCCGGCATCGCGGTGCCCGTGCTCGGCTCGATCTTCGTCGACGGCGTGCTCGCGCGGGGCCAGTCGGGCTGGATCATGCCCATCGTGGGCTTCGCGCTCATGGCGGTCGTGGCCAAGGCCGTGCTCTCGACGGTGCAGGCGGCGGTCCTGATCCGCCTGGAGCGGCGCATGTGCATGACGAGCTCGGCGCGCTTCATGGAGCACGCGCTGCGCCTGCCGGTCGACTTCTACTCGCACCGCCTGCCGGGCGAGATGGTCTCGCGGCTCGGGGGCATCGAACGGCTGAGCCAGCTGCTGGGCTCGAAGCTCTTCCCGGCCCTCGCCGGCGCGGCGACCGGCGTGCTCTACCTGGTCGCCATGATCTCGATCGACCTGCGGCTGGCGCTCCTGTCGGTGCTCGTCGCCTCGATGATCGCGTTCATCATCGCGCGATCCGCGCGGACGCTGCGTGACCAGTCGCGCATCGCCGAGCAGGAGACCGGCCGGCAGGCGGGCATCGTCGCGGTGGGCCTGCAGGCGATGGAGACGCTGAAGGCCTCGGGCCGCGAGAGCGACTTCCTCGCCCGCGTCATGGGCGCGCAGGCCAGGGCACGGCGCAGCCGGCAGGAACTCGAGCAGCGTGGGCTCGCGGTCGAGTCGGTGCCGCCGTACCTCGAGTCGCTGCTCTCGCAGGCGATCGTGCTCGCCTTCGGCGCCGCCATGGTCATGCAGGGCGAGTTGACGCTCGGTGGGCTGCTGGCCTTCCAGACGATCCTCTACTTCTTCATGGGGCCGGTCGTCGACCTCGCCGGTTTCGCCCAGGAATTCCAGTCCGTCCATGCGGACCTGTCGCGGCTCGACGACGTGCAGCGCCACCCCGGCGATCCGCTGGCCGCGCCGGGCACCGAGGCCGGAGCCGCGCGCCTCGAGGGCTGCGTCGAACTGCGCGAGGTCACCTTCGGCTACGCCGAGAGCCAGCCGCCGCTGCTCTCGTCGTTCAGCATGCGCGCGGAGCCGGGTCGCCGCATCGCCCTCGTCGGCACGACCGGGAGCGGCAAGAGCACCGTCGCCAAGCTGGTCACCGGCCTGTACCGACCCTGGACGGGC
>JBEGNG010000202.1:0-4226 GCA_041182645.1 Planctomycetota bacterium | reverse complement strand
GCCTTGAGGGCGTGCACACGGAAGTCATCATCCCCCGGGCCCCCAGCGCGGTCGAACCGGTCAAGGAACGCTGCGAGGTCGAGCACCTTCGCGCGGTGCTCGAGGAAATAGAGATCCGCCACGGACTGCTTGGTCAGGGGAGTGCCCATGGGCGCGGATGGTAGGCCGCGTCGCCCTGAATGGCGGCCCTAGGCGCGGGCGTCGAGCAGTTCCGCAGCGGCCTCACGCAGCGCCACGCGGTCGATCTCATGCACCTCGACGGGGTGGCCGATGTCGCGCATGAGCGTGATCGCCACGCGGTCGATCTCATGCACCTCGACGGGGTGGCCGATGTCGCGCATGAGCGTGATCGAGAGCGCGCCGCCCAGATGCTCGCGGAACTCCTCCAGGCCGCGCAGGAGTTCATCCACCGAGTCGAGCATCGGATGCGAGCAGGCCAGCCCGAGGTTCGACAGCACACGCAGAATGCGCGCGGCCGGCTCGTCTCCCAGCAGCCCGACCCGCCGCGCGTACACCGTGTCGAGCGCCAGGCCGATGCCCACGGCCGCGCCGTGCGAGAGCTCGAAGGCCGTCATGCTCTCGAGCCGGTGTGCGGCCCAGTGGCCATGATCAAGCGGCCGGGCCTCGCGGGTCTCGAACGGATCGCCGCCCTCGAGGATGTGCCGTGCGTGCAGTTCGGCCGAGCGCATGATGACCGGCCAGGCGGCCTCCATCGAGCGTGCGCGGATCGATGCGCCATCCCGCTCGAGGGTTGCGAAGAGCGCCGCATCCTTCAGAAGGGCGATCTTGACGGCCTCGCTGAACCCGTCGCACCACGCCGCATCGGGGAGCGTGCGCAGGAACGCGCGGTCGCACACCACCGCATCGGGCGGTGCGAACGAGCCGGTGAAGTTCTTCTTCCCCTTGCGGTTCACGCCGTTCTTCACCCCCATGGCGCTGTCGTCCTGGGCAAGCACCGTCGTCGGCATGCGCACGTGCCGCACGCCGCGGTGCGCGATCGCGGCGCCGAAGCCGACGACATCGAGCACGGCCCCGCCGCCGATGGCCAGCACCATGCTGTGGCGGTCGATGCGCAGGTGGTCGACGGCATCCAGCACGGTCTCGACGCACGCCGGATCGTTCTTGCACGCCTCACCGCCCGGCATCGACTCGACCCAGACGAGCTCGGGCAGCCCGGCGTGCGCCTGCAGGTACCGCGCGAGGTGGTCCGTCACCTGCGGCCACGCAGCCGCCACGCCGGAATCGACGAAGGCGGCCATCCTGATCGGTGACTCGCGGCCCGGGCAGGCGCAGCGCAGCGCATGCGCGAGGGCAGGGTTGGCGGGATCGAGCGCGCCGTCGGTGAACCACACGCGGTGACGGAAGGGAACGGCGACTTCGCGGTCCCAGGCTGGGGTGGCATCGTGCGGGCGCATCGTGGGAACGGGAAGGATAGCCCCGCCCCGAAAGCGAAACAGCCGCGGAGAGGTCCGCGGCTGCCCCGCGCACCGCGCGCGGAGTTCGTTCGGCTGGCCACCAGGGCTCAGCGCGGGAGGATCATGAAGCGCTGCTCGCCGTCGCGCACGACGGTCAGGCGCAGCGGCCGGCCGGCCGGCACCGCGGCGACCGCTTCGCGCATCGACTCGGCATCGGCGACGTCGCGACCGTTCACCTTGGTGATCACGTCACCGGCCTGCAGTCCGCGCTCGGCTGCCGGGCTGTCGTCCTTGACGGCGGTGACCACGACACCCTGCTCGAGCGCCATCGACTTCAGCAGGTCCGCATCGGCCTCCTCGATCGTGAGGCCCAGCCGCGCCAGTTCGCCGCCGCGCTGCGGGCGGGCGGGCACGCCGGCGGCCAGCCGTTCATCGGTGCGCTCGATGAGCGTGGCCTGCTTGGTCATCCGTTCGCCCTCGCGGATGATCTCGAGGCTCACCTCCGCATCGGGCTTGCGGCTCGCGATGATCCGCATGAACGCCGACGTGCTCGGGGTGGGCTTGCCATCGACCTTCACGACGATGTCGCCATCCTGCAGGCCCGCCTTCTCGGCCGGGGTATCCGCCTGCACGCGGGCGATCAGCACGCCGTCGCCGGCCTTGATGTCGAAGCCCGATGCGGTCTCGGCATCCATCTCCTGCAGCTGCACGCCCAGGTAGCCGCGGACCACGCGACCGCCGTCACGCAACTGGCCGACGATGTCCTTCACCATGGCGCTCGGGATCGCGAAGCCCACGCCGTCGTTGCCGCCGTTGCGGCTGCTGATGGCGGTGTTGATGCCGATCACGTTGCCTTCGAGGTCGGCCAGCGGGCCGCCGGAGTTGCCGGGGTTGATGGCGGCATCGGTCTGGATGTAGTTCTCGAACTGCGCCAGGCCGACGCGGTCGCGTCCCTTCGCACTGATGATGCCTGCGGTCACGGTGTGGTCGAGGCCGAAGGGGCAACCGATCGCCACGACCCAGTCGCCGACCTCGAGGGACTCGCTGTCGCCGAAGCTGGCGGCGACGAGGTCGCCTGCCTCGACCTGGATGACCGCCAGGTCCGTGGCGGGGTCGGTGCCCACGACCGTGGCCGCAACCTCGCGACCGTCATGCAGCATGACCTTCAGTTCATCGGCACCGCGGATCACGTGGTTGTTGGTCACGATGACGCCGGCCTTGTCGATGATCACGCCGGTGCCTTCGCCCATGCGCGGTGGCATGCGGCCGCCGCCCTGCTGCGGGGCGTCGGGTGCGCCGGGCATGTTGGGGAAGAAGCGCCGGAACTCCTCGGGCATCTGGGGCATCTGAGGTGCGCCCTGGCCGGACCCGGACTCCTCGCTGTACGGAGCCTTGTCGATCGACACGATGCTGACGACGCAGGGGTCGAGCTTGCGTGCTGCGGCACGGAAGGCGTTCGACAGGGCGCGTGCATGCTTCAGGTCGGCCTCGTCCTGCGAGGCGGCGATCACGGGAGCGGTGGCGGCGAGCGAGAGCGCGAGGCCGAACATGGCAGCGCGCGACGACGGACGGATGAAGCTGGTCATGATGATGGGGTTCCTCCACGGCCGGATGGCCGGCCGGGGAACGGTACGGCGGCATGGTGCCCGCGGTTCAGGGCTGACCGGCCGGATTTCCCGTCGGCAAGGTCCCACTCCCGTGCGCGAGATGGAAGAGCGTCACGGCGCCTGCCACGCTGACATTCAGGCTGTCGATTCCCTCGCGCATCGGGATGAATGCCAGCTGGTCGCACTCGGCCTCGACCTCCGGGGAAATCCCGCGGAATTCGTTGCCGACGACCACGACCATCCGTTCGGTGCGCCGGATGGATGGCAGTGGCCGGGCGCCAGGACGGCAGACGGTCCCGAGCACGGAATAACCGTGGTCGCGGCGCAACATTCTCAGCGTCGACGGCAGCACGCAGTGCATGAACGGCACGCTGAGCGCATACCCCATGCTGCTGCGGATGCTCTTGCGGTAGAGCGGGTCGTGGCAGTGCTGTCCGATGAGGAGGCCATGGGCGCCGAAGGCCGCCCCGTCGCGGAAGATCGCGCCGATGTTGTCGCGGTCGCCCACGCCATCGGCGGCGAGCACGAGGGCCGCACCGGTCGTGGGCGCGATCTCGTGCAGCGATCGACCCTGCAGGATCGCACGGTCACCGCTGGCGATTGCGCCGCGGTGCATCTGGAATCCGGTCAGGGCCTCGACGCGGTGGTCGGGCGTGACGAACACAGGCACGTGCGGCTGGGCATGGCGAGCCAGCAGTGCATCGATCTCCGCGAGCCGCCGCTCGGCAGCCAGGATCGACCGGGTCGCACCGGGCAGGGCGAGCATGCGCTCGATGACGAGCAGGCCCTCACCGATGAAGGTACCGCTGCGCCCGTCGTCACCCACGAGTTCGCGGTCCCGCAGGGCCCGGTACTCGGCCAGGCGCGGGTCATCGAAACTCTCGACATCGATGCGCATGCGTTCGGCCGGGAGGGCGGCGGTGCAGGGCGCAGTCAGGCTGCCATGCGGCCGCGGTCCTGGATCGCACCGAGCAGCGCCCCGAGTCCGAGCAGCGCGAACCACACGCCGACGCCGGCCATGGCGACCGTTCGGGTCGACATGGGCCGCTCGGTCGTGACCACGGGTGCGATGTCGCCCTTGTAGAGCACGGATGCGGGGTTGAGGTTGCGCGTGGACACGGCCCCGAGGATCTCGCGCGTGCGGTCGGCGAGATCGGCGATCTGGTTGCTCAGGCTCACCAGGCGTTCGGTGGTGGAGGCCGCG
>JBEGNG010000201.1:0-3943 GCA_041182645.1 Planctomycetota bacterium | reverse complement strand
GAGCGGCACCATCTGCAGGAGCGTGGCGATCGGGTACGCGCCGCGGTAGAGCCATCGGTTGCTGGCGACGATGCTGCCGACCACCGTGCCGATGATCGACGCGAGCACGAGCCCGCCCACGGCGGCGAGGGCGGTCAGCGCGAGCGAACGCGACAGGGCATCGGCGTTCTCGACGAGTGCCCGTGCGACCGCCGATGGTGCCGGAAGCAGGAAGGAACGGATCCCGAGCAGGCGGACGAGCAGTTCCCAGGCCAGCAGCAGCACGGCCACGAGGGCCAGCGGGGGGCCGAGCCCGTGCACGAGGCGCTTCATGCCGCGCCTCCGGCGTGGCGGGCGAGGTTCCCGGGCGCGATCCCGCCGGGGGGCCTCGGCAGGGTCATGTCGTGGTAGATCGACTGCAGCGCCTGCGCAAACTCGACGGTCGTCCGCACCTCGGGCTGGCGGCTCGGGAGGTGGATGCCGTGCACGCTGACGACCCGCCCGGGGCGGCCCGCCATCACCACGACCTGCCGGCCGAGGTACACGGCCTCCGCCAGCGAGTGCGTGACGAGGACGACCGTCATGCCGAGCTCCTTCCAGAGGTCGGCCAGCAGTTCGTTGATGGTCTCGCGCGTGATCTCGTCGAGTGCGCTGCAGGGTTCGTCGAGCAGGAGGGCGGGCGGACGCTCCACGAGCGCTCGGGCGAGGCCGACGCGCATGCGCATGCCGCCCGAGAGCTGCGCGGGCATGCGGTTCCAGGCATCGCCCATGCCGACCATCCGGAGCATCTCGATGCCGCGGTCCTGCCGTTCATCGGGGCTGACGCCCGCCAGCTCCAGGGGCAGCGTGACGTTGTCCAGCGCATGGCGCCAGGGCAAGAGGCGTGGATCCTGGAAGCACATGCCCGGGCGCGCGCCGCCCAGGTCGACCGTGCCTTCGCTGGGGGCGATGAGGCCGGCGGCGATCCGCAGGAGCGTCGTCTTGCCGCAGCCCGACGTGCCGACGATGCTGACGAATGCGCCGGGCTTCACCTCGAGCGAGACCGGCTCGAAGGCGCGCACACCCGCGAAGGTCATGCTCACGCCTTCGAAGGAGATGCCAGCGGCAGGTGAGCGCCCGGTGTCGGCCATGCGCCGGATCCTATACCGTTGCTGCAACGGCATGCTCGCGAACCGGCTCGAGAAGCGCTTCCGTCACCTGCGCAAGTGGGCCCGGCGATTCGACGTGGAGTGCTTCCGCGTCTACGAGCGCGACATCCCCGAGTTCCCGCTGATCGTGGACTGGTACGACGGCGACGTGGTCGCCTGGTTCTACGACCGCACCAAGGACGACACGCACGAGAAGCGCGGTGCCTTCGAGGCCCTGGCCACGCAGGAGATCCTGCAGGGGCTCGCGATCGCGCCGGAACGGCTGCACTGCAAGTTCCGTCGTCGGCAGAAGGGGCTCGACCAGTACGAGCGGTTCGACGAGGCGGCGGTCGTGCGGACGGTGCGTGAGCAGGGCTTGCTGTTCGAGGTCAACCTGAGCGACTACCTCGACGTCGGGCTCTTCCTCGACCACCGGCAGACGCGGCACTACATCCGGGAGCGTGCACAGGGGGCGTCGTTGCTGAACCTCTTCGCGTACACGGGATCGTTCAGCTGCTACGCCGCGGCGGGCGGCGCGCGGCGCACGCTCACGGTCGACATGAGCCGCACCTACCAGGAGTGGACCGCGCGGAACCTGCGGCTCAACGGCTTCGAGCCGGGTCCGGCACATGGGTTGGTCCATGAGGATTGCCTGCAGTTCCTCGCACGGCCCACGGGCGAGCGCTTCGACCTCATCGTGTGCGACCCGCCGACCTTCAGCAACAGCAAGCGGATGCAGGTGGACTCGTTCAGCATCGACCGCGACTGGCCGGAACTCATGGCGCTGATCGAGCCGTGGCTGGCCCCTGAGGGCGAGCTCTGGTTCAGCACGAATTCCAAGCGTTTCGAGCTCGATCCCGCGCGGCTGCCGCCGGGCATGCACGCACTCGAGGTCACGGCGCGTACCACGAGCGAGGACTTCAAGGACAAGTGGAGCCACCGCTGTTGGATCGTGGCGCGGACTCCCCCGCGCATGCCGAAGGTCAGGCAGTAGGCCCTGCGGAGCACGCGCCTTGAGCCACCGGCGAGGTGGATGGCGGTGGCGCCGACCTGCGGCACGCCCTGCGGCCTGCGGCAAGCCGGGTGCGCTGCGCCTGAGCCGGCATCACGGAGCGGGAGCGGCGCCCGGGGCGGCCACCGGGGCGTCGAGGTTCCGGAAGGCGGCGTTGACGTCCTGCGGCTTCGAGAGCTGCTTCGTCTCGATCAGCGCATCGAGCACCGCCTGCCACCGGCCGGCCTCCATGCGACCGAGCGAAGCGTCGCCGCCCGGCGCGATCAACGGACGTTCGAGTTCCGCGGCCGTGTTCATCGCCTCGAGGGTCATGCTCGGGTTCATGGCCGCGATGGCCGGGTTGTACGTGGCGGGCGAGGCGAGGTAGCGCTTCCAGCCTTCGCGCAGCGCCCCGACGAAGGCGCGCAGGTCGGCCTCGCGCGCGGCGAGCGTCGACTCGGTCGTGGCGTAGACCGCGACGTACGGGTTGTAGACCTCGCGCAGGCTGAAGCTCTTGCAGGGCACGCCCTTGAGCTTCATGGTGACCGGCTCGGCGGTGGCGAAGCACTGGGTGGCTGCAGCGGGATCCGACTCGAAGAGCGAGAGCGAACCGTTGTAGGTCACGAACTTCGCCTTGTCCTGGCCATACTTCGCCTGCAGCAGCTTGACGTAGGGAAGGCCGGGCTCGACCGCGATCGTGCCGCCGCCGGTCCAGAGCCGCTCGAGGCTGTCGGCTGGATTCGCGGCGTGCGCCATCAGTGCGTACGGCGTATCGATGAAGGTGGCGTAGAAGGCCACGAGCGCGCCGTCGCGTGCGCGCAGCTGCAGCAGCTGGTCGGCGCTCATGAGGCCGATGTCGCACACGCCATCGGCGGTCAGCTGCGGCGTGGGGGTGCCGGCGCCGCCCTTGATGATCTCGACCGTGAGGCCGGCTGCCTCGAAGAGGCCATCCTGCTGCGCCGCGTAGAGCCCACCGAACTCGGGTTCGGGCACCCAGTCGAGCTGCACGCGAAGCGTTGGCTTCGGCTTGGGAGCGCTGCCCGCCTCGCCGCAGGCGGAGCAAGCAACGAGGGCCACGATGGCAAGCAGGCGGGTCAACATGGCTTCACGGTACTCCGGTGGACCGTTCGACGGCCGAACGTTCCGGGATTCGCCGCGCGGGGCGCGGGCGAGGGAATCGGCTGCGCCACGCGGCATGGCAGGGGAGGGTCAACGCGCACGCCAAGTCGTGCGAGGACGCGGTACCCTTCCCGTGCGCACGGCGCAGGAGTCACGCATGAGCCAGTTCAACGAAGCCACCGGGTACAACCAGGAAGAAGCCGAGTTCAAGCGCCGCGAGGCCGAGGCCCTTGCCGCCTTGCGGAGCAAGCTCGATGCCCAGCGCGCCGAGCTGAAGGCTTCTGCTTCCCGCCCGGCGAACTGGATGTACTGCCCCAAGTGCGGCGGTCAACTCGCGGAACAGCGGCGCGGCGAGGTGGTCGTGGACGCCTGCGGCGGCTGCGGCGGCGTCTTCCTGGACAAGGGCGAGCTCGAACTGCTGCTGGCCCACGGCAAGGGCACGGTCCTCAGCCGACTGTTCGGGCACTGAGCCCGTCGGGGCGCGCCGGGCGCGAGTGTGTGCTCCGCGCTCGTCCTCTCGCTCCCTCGGTCCCTGGCTGCGCGGACGCGCTCGCTCCACCCGGCTTCGCTCGCGCTCTCGTCCGTCGCTCGGCGGGGCCGGCACCCGCCTCCGAACACGCCGAGCGACGGACGAGAGCGCGAGCGAAGCCGGGTGGAGCGAGCGCGTCCGCGCAGCCAGGGTCCGAGGGAGCGAGAGGACGAGCGCGGAGCGCACACCGCGCGCCCG
>JBEGNG010000200.1:0-3944 GCA_041182645.1 Planctomycetota bacterium | reverse complement strand
GCGAGGTTCCACTCGCAGAGCTTCAGGTTGCCCTGGTTCGCGCTGGGGAGCACGAGCTGCGTGGACCCGGCGGTGTAGGTGAAGAGCGCACCGTAGGTCGGATCGATCCCACAGCGCAGAGGCACCGCACCGCTCTTGGCCACCCCAAGGTAGTAGGTACCAGCGGTGAGGTTCGGGATGGACGAGCCACCGGTGGGTGAGACTGTGTTCTTGATCTGCGAGTACCCGCTGGTGTTGCCGGACACCGCCGCGTTGTCGTTCATGGCGATGGGATACGCCTCGGGCACGCCGTTGACGTTGATCACCTTGCGGAAGAGGAACAGCGCCGTGTCGAAGGCCGAACCATCGGTGTTGACCTCGAAGGTGGTGGGCGACGAGATCCGGATCTCGTAGAGATCGACCGTATCGCTGGCGAGCAGCGCCGTCGAGGTCGAGGTTCGCCCCGTGATCTTCGTGGCGGTCGACCCGCTGCTGCCGGCAGTGGGTGAGGCGACCTTCTGTGAACTCGATGGTTCGGTGCCTGCATCGGCACTGCCGCCGGAACCGGTTTCGGTCGGCCCTTCTCCCCAGATCGGACCCGAAAGACCGCCATCCTGCGCGCACGCCAGGGCGGTGATCGACAGCGAGATGACCAAGGGCAGCAATGGACGCATGGGGGCCTCCTGAACGGACCTGACGACCCAACCATCGGGTTCAGGATCGGGTGGCCCAAGCCAAGTTCGGGATTTCAGGCCAGACCATCGGGGCTCCCGGGCCGTGCAGGTCCGTAAACCGCGGGGTCAACGGCGGGTGCCGTCGAGCCAGGAGTTCCACAGGCTCAGGGCGCGCGTGGCTGCGGACCGAAGCGCCAGCAGGTCGCCGGTGCCCCCATCGCCCCCGGCCCGGCCCGGCCGCCGGAGCTCGGTGTTGCACGCAGTGCAGCGGAACCTCGCCTGCGCCAGGGTGAACCGCTTCCACTGGACCGGCCCGAGCTGGACCGGGCGTTGGCAACCCGGGCAGGTCATGGTGGTGCGGGGCTTGCGCTTGACGCTCTCGTAGTCGTGGCAACGCTCGGCCGGCAGGCCCAAGGCGAGCATGAGCCGCTGCCAGCGGTGGTCATGGTGGCACGACCGACGGTGGTGCAGGTCACACGCGACATGGGCCACTTCGTGCGCGATGGTGCTGTCGAACCGATCGAGCCCCTCGTGGCGGAACATGTGGAAGGAAAGCTTGATGTGCCGCCGGGCCGGGATCGCCAGGCCGGCGGTGGTTCGAAGCCTGGTGCTCAGTTCGACCGTGGGCGGCGGACCCAGCGGCTTGCCGAGGGCCGCCTCGCACGCGCGCCACCAGTGGCCGACGCGCTCGTTCGCCAGGCGTTCCCAATCGGCCCTGAGGATGGGGACGGCTCGGCCCACCATGTCTTTCGGAACGGATGAAACGCCTTCGCGTGACACGCGTGGAGTTTAGGACTTGCACGCAGGCCCGGGATCACTAGCCTCGGGGTCATGGCGCTCAAGACGCAACAACTCGCGGCACTCCGCAAGGCCCTGCTCGATGCCCGGGACCTGGGCAAGCACCGCACGATGGCGGACCTGCAGGCCGAACTCGGGCTGAGCCGACGGACCCTGGTGCGGTACCTCAATGACCTGCGGGCGCAGGGGGACCAGCTGAAGATGGTGCGCGGCAAGGGATGGGCGATGGTCAAGCCGCGCCGGGACGGGTCGCTCGAGTCTCAGATCCCGGAGCAGCTCCTGGTCGTGCTGCGCAAGCTCGGTTGGGCACTGCGCGGCACGCCATGGCACGAGGAGATGGAGGCGCTCTTCGGCGCGGAACTGAAGCGCGTGAAGTCGGTCGCCCGGCACGGCATGCATGGTGGCGCGATGGCGGAAGCCGTGCGCCTGAACAAGGTGCTCTTCATCGCCGACTTCGCTCCCGGCGTGCGCAGCGTGGGCACCGCCGAGGAGTGGAACGACCACGATGACGACGACGATGAGGCGCAAGACGCCGGGTCATCGGGTTCGCTCAGGCGGTCCCTCGATGAGTTGAGGGTGCGTCAGTCGGCGTGGAACGCGCTCTCGGCCGCCGTCTGGCGTGATGCCCTGATGGCTGCGCGCGAGAGCAAGCCGCTGGTCGTCGAGTACATGAATGCCAGCAGGGGTCAGTTGGACCAGCAGCAGGTCGTGCTGCCGCTGGGCATCGTGCTGCGACCAGGTGGTGCGTACCTGCTGGTGCACAAGGTCGGCAACGGGCGCGACCCCGAGGTCGAGTCGGGCTCGGTCGCACAGTGGAGCGAAGCGCTCCGCAAGCGCCCGGTGCTGCGTTCGCTGGCGATGCAGCGCATCGTCGCGGTCAAGGTGATGGATGGCACGTTCCGGGTCCCGGATGCGCTGTCATTGCGCGAGCTCGTGAAGGTGTCGGTCGGCGGCTTCGTGCAGCAGGGCCCGGTCGAACTGGTTGAGCTGGAGTACGACATGGTTGACCTGACGCTGGCCGTGGGCGAACTGTGGCACCCCGACCAGGAAGTCACCACGCACGGTCAGGGCGCGGGCATGACGGTGCGGGTGCGATTCCAGACCAACAGCAAGATCGAAGTGCAGCGGCGCGTGCAGGCGCTCGGCGGCAAGGTGCGCTTGATCAAGCCGGCTGCCTGGCGCAAGGACATTGCCCGGGCCGCGCGAATGTTGGCCAGCCATCACGAGCGTTGATGCACCCGCGCGGTCAGCCCGCCAGGCGCTTGACCGTGAGTTCGGCCAGGCGCTGGAGCTGGGCGCTGCCGATGTCGGTGGCCGGGATCCCGGCCTGCTCCAGTTCTTCGGCGACGGCGGCGCGCAGCGAGCGGATGCCGCGGGACAGGAGTTGGCGGACGGATTCCGCGGTGCGACCCATCGCCTCGCCGATCTCGGGGGCGCTGAAGCCCTGCAGCGAGAGGTGGAGCGCCTGGCAGGCATCGGGCGAGAGCGCACCGAGCCCTTGGTTCAGCACCCGGACGAGCAGGGCGTGCTGCGCGGGATCGATCATGTCCGAGCCCGGGGTACCGACCGATGGATCGGCCAGGACCTCGACCACCGGGGTGACGGTGCCGTCGCCATCGACCATGGGCGCAGCTTCGGCGCGGATTGCGCGTGCCCGGCGCGCATCGATGAGGTTGGTGCGGATGGTGCGCTTGAGGTAGCCCTCCATGAGCTGGACGCTGGCGAACGAGAGCTGGCCGGGCCCATGCCGGGTGAGACGGCTGGTGATGCGGTCGAGCACGCGCTCGACGATGTGCTGCCGCAGGTCGGTGGCGCTGGGGCATGCCAGGACCACGAGGTGGTGGACGGCATCCTGGGCGAAGACGTACAGATCGAACAGGCTGAGCGAGCCGGCGGCTGCAAGCGTGGACTGGGCAAGCGAGCGGGCATGCTCGATGCGGGTCGAATCGGAGGCGAGGGAGATCGAACGCCGCGTGGCGCGGCTGGGACGGTTCTTCGGCATGTTTGGCAATCCTCCAGGCGAGGGGTTGAACGACGCGTCCTCAAACTCTTGCCCCCGCGGGGGCTTGAGTGTGACAGTGAATGACACAGTCAAGGCGGGTTGCGTCGAGCCGCTATGCGGCATCACCCTCGCGATCCGGATCCGGTCCACGCTTGTTGACCCGAACGCCGGAGGATGGTCGTTCGACCGGCTCGTCGGCGGCCGGGACACCCGCGAGGGCGTCGGCGAAGTCGTGCTCGCCGATCATGTACAGGCGCACGACATCCACGGCTGCCAGGTACATGGCGCCTTCGCGGGGCGAGAGACCGGTCTGGCCCAGGCGGCCCGCAAGGAACGCCCCCCGGAAGGTGGCGATCATGTGCAAGGCGAGCCTGACGCGGGCCGGCAGGGACGATGTGGGCAGGAGGCGCTGGGTTGGGGGCATTGATCCTCTGGGCTTGGTGGTGTCGCCCGGCCTTGGTCGAGGTTCGCGACCAAGGAACGGGCCCGGA
>JBEGNG010000199.1:0-3967 GCA_041182645.1 Planctomycetota bacterium | reverse complement strand
TCCTGGGTCTGCCCGGACGCCGTGGTCAGCTGGCGCGATCCGAATGCCGAGCGCATCCGCTCCTGGCGGGGCGATGTCCGCGACTGTGCGACCTCGGGGCCGCAGATCGGCGTCTCGATCGAACTCGATGCAGCCGATGTCGAGGAGGCGGTCCAGGGCTTCGGCTTCCGCCCCGACGAGATCTCCTTCCGCTACCGAACGCAGGAGGAGTACGACCTGGGTGCCCTCCAGCGCGACCGGCTGTTGGATGCGCGCGGCGTGCGCCTGAACGACGAGGTCGTTTCGCCCGACTACCCGTGGATGCTTCGGCGCGGCGTGCCCACCGTCCACGCCATGGCCGATCGTCTCGAGGATGCCGCGCGCCGCGCCGGCGCCACGAGCGTGCGCGGCCGCGCGAGCATCATGGCGGGGTTCGTGCAGGCACTGACCTACCGGGAGAATCTCGAAGCGACGGACGATCCAGAACATGAGCAGATGGGCGTGATGCTGCCCGCGGCGACGCTGGCACGGGCGAGCGGGGACTGCGATTCGAAGGCCGTGCTGCTCTGCTCGCTCCTGCAATCGACGCAGGTCTGCGACAGCGTGCTCGTGCACACCGATGACCACACGCTGGTGGGGCTCGGGGTGCAGGTGCGGACCGGAGACGACACGATCGGTGCCTGGCGCCGTGACTGGGTGCTGCTCGAAACGACCGACCGCTGGCCCGTCGGCCGGGTCTCACGACGCCATGTCGGCGAAGCCGTGACGGTCGAGGAGCCCTCGTCGGTCGTGATCAGGACCAAGCGCTGAGGAGCGCACCGAGGTCGGCGCCGTCGATCAGGCCGCTGCCGTCGAGGTCGCCCGTACCGGTGCCGCCCCAATTGCTGAGCAGCACGCCAAGGTCCGCACCATCGACGAGCCCGTCGTCGTTGAGGTCGCCGGGCACTGCCGTCACGTCGACGATCCACGCCAGCGTCGCGATGCTCGCGAAGCCGGTCGTCGTCACGCGGTTGACCGAGATCAGGTAGGAGCCCGCGTCCAGGTCATCGATCGACAGGTGCTCGACGTTGTCGACCGCGCTCTGGCTGACGACGTTGCCCGAACCGAAGACGCCCACGCCGGCATCGCCGGTCAGCGGCACGGGCTGGCCGTTGACGATGCGCTGGAGCTTCAGGTCGTTGTTCTGCAGGATCGGTGCGGCGCCAGTGAACTGGCTCGACGCGGGGTTGCGGTTCCAGGTCAGCGCGATGCGCACATCGGCCGTCGCAGGCACATCGAGTCGCCAGTGGCGCTCGAAGGTCGTCGAGGAAATCACCTCGTACTCCCAGGCCGCCAGGGCCACCGACGGTCCGGCGATGGCTGCCGCGGCGGTCGCCTGCCCGATCGCCTCGTCCGCCGACAGGATGCGGTGCGCACGGTCGATGTTCACGGTGCCGAACCCGACGATCGGATCGATCGGCGTGGTGGCGATGCCGCGGTTGGCACCTGACTGCGGGGCACCGTTGGACCAGGTTGCACCATGGGTTGCCCCCGCAAGCAGCGATGCCTTGACGGCGACCCCGCTTCGACGGTTGACGTTCAGGCTGTACGGCAGTTCGTTCGCGAACTGGTAGAGCAGCGTGGCGCATCCACCGACCACCGGAGTCGAGAAGCTGGTGAATTCACCCGGCGCAACGAGTTCGGGCTTCTGGCGACCCGAGCCATCGATGCCCGCCGGCGGCGAGCCGTAGCTGTGGTTGCCGTTGGTGAGCCCGACGGAGATGCCGTTGAACTGGCATGCCATGAGCGCGGGCACCGCACCCACGCCGTTGTTCAGGCCTGCGATCACGAGCGTGCCGTCGCGCTGCATCGCGTAGTCGGCACGGCGCAGGATCTCGTTGTCGGGCGCGGTACCGGCCGAGCCGATCCAGCTGCAGTTGAAGAGTCGTGAACCGTTGGTCGGTGCGAGCGGCAGCGCGGCCTGGCCGCCCCCGTAGCGCAGGTAGCTCGAGATCCAGCCGTTGGCATCGAAGCAGTTGATCTGCGTGACGCCCTTGGCGACGCCCGACGAGCCATAGAAGTTGCGCCCCACGAAGGTGGCGTGGCCGCTGTTGATCGATCCGCCCGAGAACAGATTGAAGGCCTTGCCGGCGAAATCGGCCTCGGCGGGATTCGGTCGGTAGCTCAGGCCGCTGGTGCTCTCGTTGGCCTCGACCTGGACGATCGGGACGCCGGCGCCGGTGGGGACCGCGGATCCGAGCCGTGCCACGAGTTCCTCGTAGCCGATCTCGTCGGCCATGGCCGGGGCGGCAAGGGTCAAGATGATCGCCAGGCTGCTGCGCATGGTCCTCGGGCTCCTCTGCTGATGTGTTCGGACGACGGAGTATTGCAACCCGATGGTCCGAGGCAAGATGAAATCAGCCAGCAGGACCAAATGAGCGCTGTCCGACCCAAAAACAAAGGCACCGAGCGTCGCAGGGACGCTCGGTGCCGAGTTCCGATTGAGCCGAGAGGCTCCGGATGGTTCGAGGCTCAGCGACGACGACGGCCAGCGAGGCCGGCGAGGCCGACGAGGGCGATCGCGCCCGGGGCGGGAACCGCGTTCACGCCGATCAGCGTGATCGAGCCGGTCCAGGTGCCCGAGGTGCCGCTGGCGCCGTAGCCGTTGCCCAGCCAGATGATCGGGTCAGCAGCCGAGCCGCTGAACGAGATGGCGTTCACCGACTTGCTGTCGATGACGGTGGTGCCAGGGGCGCTGCTGCCACCGTTGGCCCAGCTCAGGCGCTGCGTGGCGCTCAGGTTGCTGAAGCCACCGACCTGCAGGAGGCCGCCGGTCCCCAGCGGGGCGATGTCGACGTAGACACAGAGGTCGTCGGCGTAGGTGAAGTTGGTCGAGGCGTTCAGGGTCGCGTTGACCGAGACGCCGGTCAGCGTGCCCGTGAAGCCGCCGAACTGGGCGGTCAGGTCGCTGAAGTTGAAACCAGTCCAGGTCTGGTTGGTGAAGGTGACGGTGACGTCAGCCGAAGCGGTTCCGGCGACAGCGGCGGCGAGGCCGGCGACAAGGGCAATCTTCTTCATGGAGGGACTCTCTTCAGGAAAAGGGGAACTCAGCCGAGTTCGTCGGCGCGACCCTTTTCGAAATCCCTACCGGGGAACCGGGAGACAGTGCCCTAGGTGAGCGGTCGGGCAAGTGTACCGGACGGATTTTCCTCGGAATTCTCTGCTGCTTCATGATCGGTCGAGAACCGAAGCAGCGATCAAGATGTCAATAACAACGTTCTTGATCACCGCCCAGCGCGCCCAGCAGGGCACGCTGCAAGGGGGCGCTGCTCGATGCAACCAGTGATTCTGCAAGGAGATACGGATTGCCATCGAGATCGGTCCAACTCGCGCCGCTCGCGGGCAGTGCAGCGGCGAAGGGGCCGATGTCCCAAGGGTGCATGATGGGTTCGACGACGGCATCGACGCGGCCGGTGCACAGGAGCAGGAGGGCCGAGCAATCGCTCCAACCACGCAGCGCCCGGCACCTGCGGCCAAGGCGTTCCCAGGCCTCGAGCCGACCGGCCTGCCTGAAGTACTCGGTGCCGGTGGTGCAGACCAGCGCGTCGGCGAGCGCCCGAGCCGGCGCCACATGACAGCGGTCCCGGGTGCCCCGGCGGGTCCACCAGGCGATGGTCGTCGACGGAGCTTCGATCCGTTCGTCGAGCGCGGGGTAGTCGGCGATGCCGGCGACGACCCGCGGCTGCAGCCCCGGCTCGGTGAACTCCAGGGCGACCAGGGTTCCCCAGAGCGGGATGCCACGCATGAAGCTCGCGGTGCCGTCGATCGGGTCGATGATCCAGCGCCAGCCGTTGCTGCCGGGTTCGGCGCCGTGCTCCTCACCGAGGAGGCCATCGGATGGGAAAGCCGCGTGGATCCGATCGCGGAGCAGGTGCTCGACCGCCCGATCGGCCTGCGTGACCGGTGAGCCGTCGGCCTTCGTCTGCACGTCGAGCGGCTGGTGGTACCA
>JBEGNG010000198.1:0-5516 GCA_041182645.1 Planctomycetota bacterium | reverse complement strand
ACGGGCGCCGTGTTGATGTTGATCAGGCCAGGCGTCAGGCGACCGCTGTAGCCGTTGGCCAGGCGCGGCGAGCGGTCCTCGGCGAACACGGCGTTCTGGACGGCCGTGAAGGTGGTGCCATCGAACTGGTAGAGCGACCGGTCGAAGAACTGCCGACCGGGGCCATCCACCGTGAAGGCATCGAACACCGCGGAGCCTGCCGGCAGCGCGGGGTTGAACGGATACTTCGGCGTCAGCACCTGGCGGCTGTAGCGCGGGTCGGGCACCGTCTGGTCGTGGTCGGCGCGGCGCGTCGGGTCGTACGGGAACGACAGGCGGTTCGGGCTGCCGCCCACCCGGATGCCGTTGTCGCCCGAGGTCGACTGCGGTCCGATCCACCAATCCGCCAGCTCGGGGTTGGCCTCGATGTCACGCTCGGAGATCGAGAGCAGCTCGGACAGCGTGAACTCCATGCGGTTGAGCTCGTCGTTCCAGATCGGCCCCCAGATGGGGACCATGGCGATCTCAGCGACCGACTCGAAGTCCCCGTCGCGCTGGATCATCTGGAACGATGCGTCCATCGGGAAGGGGTACTGGTACAGGTCCGCGATGTCGTCGCTGCCGCCGCGCAGTCCGCCCGTGGTCGGGTCGATCTGCCACTGGTCGTCGAGCGGCGCCGCCTTGTCACCGTTGAAGACCGCACCGCTGCCACTGCCGCCCGCATAGCGGTATCCGTCGTAGGCCTTCAGGTTGCCCGTGAACACCGTCTGGCAGGGGAAGGCCGTCGGCTTGCCCCAGATCGGGCTCCCGGCGATCGGCAACCGCGATTGCTTGAGCATCCACAGTGACTGGCCGTTGCCGTCGGGGTCGAGCGCCGCAGGCCAGCTCGAACCCTTGCCGTAGCCCGTCCGTTGCACGCCCTGCTCCCAGTAGGTGCGCTGCGGATTCTGCGCCTCGCTCACGAACGGGGCGCCCGTCCGCGCCACCACGAAGTTCGGGGATCGCTCATCGGCATCGATGGTTCCCCCGCCGTCGACATCCCACGCCCACGGTCGGGCAGAGCGGGTCCAGACGGCGTAGAAGTCGTCCAGCGACGTACCGCTCGTGGTGCTCGTACCGGCCGGCAGGAGCATGGCGTTGAAATAGCGCAGGCCCGGCTGCCCCAGCGGCCCCGCCGGCAGCAACGCCGCCTCGGGCCTGGGTGGGATGAACGCGCGCTCGGTCAGGAGTCGCTCGATGCTGTCCGACAAGGATTGCTGCTGCTCGTCGATGGTGTTGTCGAAGCGGTCGACCACCACCCACTGCGGCTGGAGACCGTTCGTCTGCTGCGGATTGATCACGCGCTCGAGCTCGACCATCGTGCGCTCGGCCGGCAGGTTCTGGTACTTCTGCAGCGACGCCTGGCTCCCGCTGACGTCGAAGCCGCCCTGCACGCCCGCTTCGCCGCGCGTCGCGTTGAAGACCAGGCAGTCGGGATACCGCGTGCGGTCGTCCTCGAAGAGGTCGCAGCCCGGGCCGTTGCCGCTCGGGTCGGTGGTATCGACACGCGCGAACGGGTACTCGGGACGGGTCGGGTCGTTCCCCGCGGCCTGCACCGCGGCGTCGAGCTCGAACATCAGCGAGTACGGGAAGGGCCATCCGTCGGTCCGGCCCGAATCGCTCTGGTCACGGATCAGCCAAGGATGCGTCAGGTCGAGGAAGTCGAGCATCCGGGCTCGGAAGAGCGGGTCACCGGCAAGTTGCTTCGGCATTGCGAACACGGTCGCCGTGCGCGGTTGCTCGGGGGTGCCCGGCCCCAGGATCGGCGAGGTGCCGTAGCCCCAGTAGGGCTGGCCCACGTTGGGCGAGTCGAAGTTGATCGAGGCAGGGATCGGGATCTGCGAGAACCGGAAGACGTTGTCGTTGCCCCCCGTGCCGCCCACGCGCAGCCGGAAGGGCTGCAGGTTGATCGGTTCGTTGTACGGGTTCGCGATCTGCACGGCGATCACGACCGCCGGATTCAGCAGCGCGCTGTTCGGGTCGTAGACCACGAAGTGCTGGCCGCCGCCCTCGGGCACCTCGAGCGGGAGCGCGAAGGGATCCGCGGGCGGGATCAGCGAGTTCATGTACTCGAGGACCTGCTGGTTCTGCGAGGGCGCATTGGCCGCAGCCAACTGCCGCACATCCGTCCACCGCGACTTGGGGTAGACGATGGCGAAGAACACCTCGGTGATGAACGGCTGCTTCTCGTTGCCCAGGAAGCGGCGCTCGGGTTCCTCGAGCACGAAGGGAGCCTCGGCCGGGTGGAAGGGATCATCGACGACGATCTGCGTGTTGCCGTACTTGCGGCCACCGTCACGCCACGCCTCGACGTTCGTCGCCCAGCTCGCCGCCATGCGCTGGGCGCGGATGAACTGCTCGGGCGTACCGTCGACGGTGCCGAAGTAGCTGGTGCGCGTGACGGGGTCGAGCATGCACCGCGTGAACACGGTGTACAGCCGATTCACGAACCGGAGCTGGTCGCCCAGGATCTGCCCCCCGTTGGTCAGCTGGATGCCGTTGTAGAGGGGGTCGGTGATCGGCCCTCGCAGGTCGACCTTCTGGTTCCACAGCAGGAAGTCACGCCGCGCGAGCTCATCATCGCGCCAGTCGTAGGTCCCGTCGCCGTTGCCATCGCCGGCCACGGGGCGGTCCTGCGTCGCCGGATACTGGCTCGGGGCGAACGGCCCTTCCGCACCGATGATGGCGGGCGTGGCCAGGCCGAGTGAGCTGGCCTGCGCGTTCGCGTTGGGCGGGAACGTCCACAGCCACGGCGGCAACTGCTCGTTGCGCGCACCGTTGTAGGTCGTCAGGTGCCGCCGCGTGTCGTGCAGCAATTGCAGCGCGGTGAGCTTGCCGATGCTCGGCGGACTGGCCGCGCCCACCGCCAGTTCGAACCCTTCGAAGCTCTCGCTTCGGGCCGGGCTCGCACGCAGCAGGTCGCGCCGCGGTCCAGTCTCGGCGCCCAGCGGCAGCGCAGGATCCAGTGATCGCTCGAGCCGGCTGAGGACGGGATCGTTGTGGCCGGCGAAGCGTCGGAGCTCGATCTCGTCGGCAAGGCCGAAGAAGTCGATGCGCGACGCGGCACGCTGGCCGGCCAGCACGGCGTTCCCGCCATCGAAGAAGCTGTCCAGGCGGCCGCCGTTCAGCAGCGCCTTGTAGTGGTGCAGACGGTCCAGGGGGCTGAGCAGCAACGCATCGATCCCTGCGATCGGCGCCAGCGTGGTCGGGTTGCCGAGGTTGCGCACCAGGCCGAGTTCACGGATGAACCGCTGGTCGGTGGCCGATCCGTGCACCACGAGCTCCGGGGGATCCGAGTCGGTGTCCACCGACACGCCGAACTGGTCACGCCACAGGTCGACGCTCAGCGGCGGGTACAGGTTGACCGAGCCGTCGCCGTTCAGGCGGGCATACTGGCCGAACAAGCCGGCACGCAGCGGGTTGAAGTCGTCGGAGTCTGCGGTACCGCCGAGGTCCCCGTCGCGGCGCACCATCAGCGACACATCACCCGGGACAAGACCGGCCGTCTGCGTACGGTCGAACACGGAGGCCGTGTTCACGTTGACCATCGCGCTGTTGTCGACCACGCTCACCCCGACCACGTACCGCACGGCGCGATCCGCGCTCGTGGGCGGCATGAACCAGTAGCTGTCGGTGAAGCCGTCGCCATCGGTGTCGCAGAGCCGTCGGCTGACGATGTTGCGGGACGTATCGGGTTCGAGCTCCTCGCGCTTGGGCCCGAAGTGGGCCAGGCGCAGGAAGTTCGGCATGGGACTGAAGCCTGCGAGATTCCCGACACCGTTGAGGTAGCCGCCAGCGTTGGCATCGACTGCGGCGGGATTGCCGGCCTGCCCATAGAACCAGCGGTCCGCAAGCGTCCGGAACTGCTGCGCCAGCGCCAGCGTGTCCTGCGAGCTGCGAGTCACCGATGCCGGTGGTCGTGCCGGTGACGAGGAACGCATCCGGCGGACGCACGCCCGGCAGCCACTGCTCCCAGGGGATGAACAGGCCGTTGCGCTCCTTCTCGTGCGTGCCGTTCAGGGTGTTGAACCAGGCCGCGCCAGCCTCGCAGTCGGCGATGTCGGGGATCAGCGTCCACCCGTTGTTCGCGGTCGCCGGGTTCGACAGGTGCGACCAGTGCGTGAAGAACGGCAGGCCGTTGTTGTCGTACGCACGCATCGGCTCGGTCGAACGGAGCCAGCGCGTGTCACCGAAGCCGGGGTTGCCCCACGGGTTGCCCTCGTAGACCCGCAGCGGGTGGTTCGGGTTCACCACGTTGTCGTTCCCGAACAGGTCGGGCCAGTTGGTCCACGGGTAGACGTGGAACGGCGCGAAGTTGTAGCCGTCGATGATGATCGAGCCGGACAAGGGGTCGATGTCCTCGTCCTGCGGGTCGGGGCTGAGATCTGCGTTGACGAATGAATTCCACGGATCGACCCCGTAGCGCACCGCCCCCGCCACCGGCTCCAGCCGCGGGTACGAGCTGCTGGCCACCAAGGGGTAGCCGTACGCCGTCGGGTCGGGCACGAAGCCGTCGAAGGCCGGATCCGGGTCGGGCACGAAGCCGTCGAAGGCCGGATCCGCCGCATCGATGCGGCGCGCGAAGAGCGACTGGGCCACCTCGTCCACGACCGCCTTGGTGATCGAGTCCACGCGCTGCTGCCGGGCCGCGGCCGACTGCTGCGCCGAGGCGATCTGCCGGCCGGCCTGCGTGCGCGTGAGGAACGCCGACGCGATGATCACCAGCAGCACCAGCAGCGCCGTGACCATGATCATCACGTTGCCGCGCCGCGCACCGCGGCCGGCGTGCGGGGCGGATCTGGCGGAGCGGTCGTGCAAGGTTCGGCTCATGGCTTGGCCCTCTCAGGCAGGTCGATGACGAACGTGAACTCGCGCCCGCCATCGATGCGGCGATCGGGATCGTGCAGGGTCATCGTGATGCGCAACGCGCTCGGGCGCGGCGTGTAGTCGAGCCTGGGCACGATCCAGTCGGTCGGCTGTCCGGCCACCACGCCCGTGACCGGGTTCTGGTTGGATCGAACGCGGAAGGTCGGCTCCGTGCCGTTGAAGCCGAACACGCTCGTGTAACACCAGGCACGCGCCGCTGGGATGCCGCCGCCGACGACCGGCAGCACCTGCGCGCCGGCCGGCCCCTCGATCGACGGCGCGTAGATCGGTGCACCGATGCCGCCGACCTGCTCCAGCGTGCGCGCGCCGCGGCGCTGCGCGAACGGCACGAGCAGGCCCAGCGAAGGGACCTCATCGGGAAGGCCGATCCACGGCGCAACGCCGTTGGTCGGTGCAAGGAAGCCGAGCATCGGCACGGTGCCGTTGCCGCTGATCGGGTTGAGCGCCAGCTTCACGCGACGGTCATCCTCCATCACTCGGCCGACGCCGTCCTTCCAGCACCATTCGACGATGAAGCTGCTGCAGTGTCCGCCGATCATGCCGCTGGTCAGCATCTGGTCGGACTTCTCGAAGGTCGGCGGCTGGCGCTCCACGCGCGGCCAGCTGTTGAG
>JBEGNG010000197.1:0-4737 GCA_041182645.1 Planctomycetota bacterium | reverse complement strand
TCGACTCATGGCCGGAGCATACCTGCGGTGCATGGCTCCAGCGCCGTCCGACGCCCGTCGCGCACCGCACGCACGACGGGGTGCCCGGGATCGTGGTCGAGCACGATGCGCAGGTCGCGCTCGAGCGCCTCCTGCAGGAAGGCGCGCTTGGTGAGCATGGTCTGGTACGGGAGCATGTCGTAGCCGAGGCTCGACGACGGATGCGCATGGTGCCGCGTGGGCATGAGGTCGCCGGGAAACGCCCAGGCCGCATCGGTGCCCTCGACGAAGACCCCCTGCATCCCCCAGGTGTGCCCCGGCAGCGGTCGCAGCTCGATGCCGGGCATCGGCGAGGCCGTGCCGTCGTGCAGGACCACCTGACCCGCGATCGGATCGAGCACGGACCGAAGGTAGGTGCGCGTCATCGTGCTCTTGTTCGCGAGGGCGTCCTCCCACTCGGTGCGCTGCACGTGGATGCGCGCGGACGGGAACACGGGCGTGATCGCGCCGTCGGGCCCGGCCGTGAGCCCTGCGGCATGGTCGAAGTGCAGGTGCGTGACGATGACGTCGGTCACCTCACGCGGGGCGATGCCGCGCTCGGCCAGCGCATCGACGATGGTGCGGCGGGCCAGCAGCCATGCCGCACGGTCCGCGTCGGCCCAGCGGTCGCCGTACCCGGTCTCCACCACGACGGTCCGTGCTCCGTCGCGCAGGAGCATCGCGTTGCAGGCGAGGGCGATGCGGTTGTCGGCATCGGCTTCGACCCAGGTCGACCACTGCACCTTCGGGATCAGTCCGAACATGCCGCCGCCATCGAGGCGGAAGTCACCGGCGCGGAGGAGTTCGACGTGCCATCGTTGCATGCGTGCAGTCCGTGGCGACCGGTTCAGGGCGTGGGCACGGGCGGCGTCGTGCGCTCGGGCATCGGCGGGCCCACCCGGGGGTCCTCCATCGGCGGATAGACCATGACCCGCGCGCGGTCGATCGAGATCGTCCCCTGCTCCTGCGCCGGCGAGCCCACGATCGCCATGCGACCGGCCGCGGGCATGGTGGGTTCCTGCCGTTCACCGACCGCGGCGCGGTCCACGAAGGTGTTCACGCGCGTGCCCTTGATCGACACGGCGATGGCATGGTCCTTGCCGTCACGCAGCCGGTCGACGCCGATCTTCGAGCGCACGCCGCCGTCGAGCGCGCCGTCGGGGGGCAGGCGCACGAGGAAGGCCGCACCCGGATCGTCGCAACGGCCCTCGATGATCGCGAGGCAATCGCCGTAGGCCTCGTCGCTGACGAGCGCGGATGGTTCAGCCTCGGTGCGCGGGTTCACCAGCCGCGCATGCGGCGGGATGCCGTCGAGCGGCCATGGCAGGCCCGAGCGCACCGTCCAGCCCTGCAGTGCGCCGCCGTCGAACATGCGCACGACCTTGGGCGGCGGCAGTTCGGCGATCATCACGCGGCGCCAGTGCACCGTGGTCTTCCCGGAGTGCACCTGGAAGGCGATGCGGCCATCCTCGTCCATGACGTCGACGCCGTTCGCGGCCGGCACGCCGTTGACCCAGGTGCGGAACCAGGGACCCCGGCACTCGATCACGTATCGATTCCATTCGCCCGGCTTGAACGCATCACGCGCCGCCTCGTTGTCCTTGAGGTCGAAGAGCCATCCCCGCCGTCCCTCGTCGTAGATGCCGCCGCTCCAGGCGCGCGGCGAAGGATCGATCTCGACCTGGTAGCCGACCAGCGATGCCGCACCGCCCTCGTCGCGCACCTGGCTCCGGACCTGGATGCCGGAGTTGCCCTCGTCGATGCGCAGCTCGAGGTCGAGCACGAAGTCACCGTAGGTGCGCGGGCTGACGAGGAAGGCGTTGCGGGTGTCGGTGCCGTGGCCCGTGAGGACGCCGTCGCGCATCGAGAACTCGGCCGTGCCGCCGACGACGTGCCAGCCCTCGGTCGAGCGCGCAGGGAAGAGCGGCTTGAGCGCCGGTTGCGGCAGCACCTCGCCGTCGGCGTCGGGTCGATCGCCCACGATGGGTTCGGTCCCGCCTGCGTGCGCGCTGCCGCGCGGCGCATCCGACCACCCGGGCACACCCATCATCAAGGGTGCACCGAGCAGCGCGGCGAGGAGGATCGATCGCATGCTGCGTGCCATGCGCGGATCGTAGCCGGGGGCTAGCCTTGCCCCGATGATGACATCGCCCAGGGTCACGCTGTTCGGCGCCGCGGGCGAGGTCACGGGATCCTGCACGCTGGTCGAGTCCGCCTTCTCGCGTGTGCTGGTCGATTTCGGCATGTTCCAGGGCGCTCCCGAGCAGGAGCTGCGCAACGCGGATCCGCCGCCGATCGACTTCACGACGCTCGATGCGGTCGTGCTCACGCACGCCCACGTCGACCATTGCGGCCGCCTGGGCATGCTTTCGCAGCTGGGCTTCAACGGACCGATCATCGTGAGCGATGCCACGAGCGAGCTCCTGCCGCGCGTGCTCCGGTCCAGCGCGACGCTCCAGTTCGTGCGGATCGAGGAGCATGGTGCCGGAACGGCGCCGAGCTTCGAGGTGCTCGAGCCGGCGCACCTGGTGCAGTCGAGCCGTTCGCGTGACGTGCCGCCGGTGGTCCTGTTCGGCCATCGTGACGCCGACCGGGTCGCGAAGATGGTGCGTGCGATTCCATGGTCGGCCTGGCACGAGCTGCCCGGGGGGATGCGCGTGCGGCTCCACCATGCGTGCCACGTCGTGGGCGCGGCCAGCGTGGAACTCGAGCTCGAGCATGCCGGGTCGCGCCGGCGCGTGCTGTGCTCAGGCGACATCGGGCCCTTCGACAACGCCCTGCTCGCGGCGCACCAGTGGCCCGAGCGGGCCCCCGACCTGGTCGTGATGGAATGCACCAACGGGCATCGTTCGCTGCGCGAACAGGATGCCGTGCGGACCTTCGATGCCGTGGTGCGGGACGCCGTGGCGGAAGGCAGGCGACTGCTGTTCCCGGTGTTCGCGCTCGGGCGCGCGCAGCAGCTCCAGCAGCACTTCGCGCGGCTCTCCCGCGAGGGCGCGCTCGACGGCTTCCAGGTCTACCTCGACAGCGGGATGGCGGTGCACGGCGCGACCGTGCTCGAACGGCACCCGCGGCTGCTGGCGCCGGCGCCGCAGCGCATGATGCTGCGCGGCGAGTCTCCGTTGGAGTTTCCGCAGCTGCACCGGCTGACGAGCCGCTCGCAGAGCGAGGACCTGCGGTCGATCCGTGGCGGCTGCGCGATCCTCGCCGGGTCGGGCTTCTGCGATGCCGGGCCGATCGTGCGGCACCTGCTCGACCACCTCGAGGACGAGCAGACCTCACTCGTGTTCACGGGCTTCCAGCTCGAGGGTTCGCTCGGGCGCGCCTTGCTCGAGGGCGCCACGCGCGTGCGGGTCAACGGTCACGAGCGGCGCGTGCGGTGCCGGATCGAGCGCGTGGAGGGCGTCAGCGGCCACGGCGACCGCGAGGACCTGCTGCGCTGGTTCGGTTCGTTCCCCACGCGCCCTGCGCGCGTGGTGCTGAACCACGGCATCGCCGATGCACGCGCCGGCCTGGGCCCGGCACTGGCCACCGGCGGCACGACCGTGCACGCACCGGCGCTGGGTGAGCCGGTTCAATTCTGAAACGCAAGAAGAGTTGGAATATTGCGGAAGCGGCGTCGGCTGCCGGGCGCGCCGGTCGTCGGGTTCACGCAGACTCGACGGTGAACAGCCGCGTGAAGCCCATGCGCTGCAGCAGCTGGTGGTACTCGGGCTTCGGGGCACGGATCGACAGCGGCAGCGAGCCGTCCTTGCACAACCGGTAGAGCAGCAGCAGTGCCTCGAAGCCGCTGCTGCACATCGCCGTGACGGCGCTGACCTCGAGTGCGACGGTGCCGAGCTCCTGGGGTCGGCGCTTCATGGCTTGTTCGATGTCGGTGGCGAGGTCGCTGTCGATGACGCTCGGCACGACCTTGAGCACGTACGTCGTTCCTTCGCGGCGGGCCAGGATCGTGGGATCGTTCGATCGCATGGCTGGGATCATCGTCCAACAGGCAGCGTTCCAATGGGAAATGCGAGATGAAGTAACCAATAACAAGCCAACAAGAAGTTTGTCGGTGTTGTGGGTTGATCGCGCGTTGAGCGCTACATTCTCGGCCTGCAAGGAGGCTCTCATGTCGAACGACGGTGGAGATCGTGCGCCGAAGATGGCGCGGAAGCTTGGACGAGGTTTGGGCAACCTGATTCCGGTCCCATTGCCGCCGAAGGAAACTTCAGGTGGTTCATTGGGTCGAGCGGCGTCCGGCGACGCTGCTCCTTCTGCGCCATCCGCTGGAGTGGCTTCAGTGACGCGTCCCTTGTCGGCTTCGGAGACACAGACAAACGCTGCTCGGCCGCTGACCGGTTTGGCAGAGGCTGCCCGCCCTGTCGCAGGCACCGGCTCGCTGGCGACCCATGTCGCGCGGACTGAGGCACCTTCGGAAGACCAGGGAGCGGTGTACCGCGTCGTTCCGATCTCCTCGATCGTTCGAAACCCATGGCAGCCGCGCGAGATGTTCCACGAGGAACAAATCAGGGAGCTCGCCCAGTCGATTGAGTCGGCTGGCCTCATGCAGCCCTTGGTAGTCCGAGCCAAGGGGAAGGGATTCGAGCTGATCGCAGGCGAGCGGCGCCTCCGGGCGCTCACGTTGCTCAAGCGGACCCAGGCGCCGGTTGTGGTGCATGAGGTCGACGATCAGGTTGCGGCTGAATGGGCCCTCATCGAGAATCTGCAGCGCGA
>JBEGNG010000196.1:0-4012 GCA_041182645.1 Planctomycetota bacterium | reverse complement strand
CAGGTCATGATCGAGGGCCCCGGCCACGTGCCGTTCGACCAGATCGAGTTCAACATGAAGCTGCAGCGCACGCTCTGCCACGGCGCGCCCTTCTACGTGCTCGGTCCTCTCGTGACGGACATCTTCCCCGGCTACGACCACATCACCAGCTGCATCGGCGCGACCGCCGCGGGCTACCACGGCGCGAGCATGCTCTGCTACGTGACGCCCAAGGAGCACCTGGGGCTCCCGAAGAAGGACGACGTCAAGCAGGGGTGCATCGCGTACAAGATCGCGGCCCATGCGGCCGACGTGGCGCTGGGCATCCCCGGCGCACGCGACCGCGACGACGAGCTCACCAAGGCGCGCGCGGCCCTGAATTGGGAAAAGCACTTCGAACTCAGCTTCGATCCCGACACGGCGCGCGCGTACCACGACGAGGACCTCGACGTGGACACCGACTTCTGCGCGATGTGCGGCCATGACTGGTGCAGCGTGCGCATCTCCAAGGAGATCCAGGAGTTCGCCAGCGGCAAGGACGAGGAGTACCAGCGCGGCAAGCCCGTGCGCAGCGCGGCGCTCACCGCCGAGCAGCAGGAGATCCTGGCCAAGCGGGGCGTGCTGAGCCCCGACGAGATCCACCGGCTCGCGAGCAAGACGAAGAAGGCCGTGGGTGCGGAGGCCGGCAAGGCCAGCTGCCACAGCGACTACGTCGATCCCGAGACGGCGCAGCGCGTGCAGGGCCAGCAGCTGGTGCAGTTGAACACCGCGCCGGCGCACAACCTGCCGTCGCACGACCCGCTGATCTGAGCGTGGCCGTCGCCGGCTGCTTGTGCGGCCGTCGCTCCCTGTGGGGCGCCGGCATGCCTCGTTCGCGCGAGACCGTGTCGCTCGTGCGGCCGTCGCTCCCTTTGGGGCGCCGGCATGCCTCGTTCGCGCGAGACCGTGGCACGCTTGCGGCCGTCGCTCCCTGTGGGGCGCCGGCATGCCTCGTTCGCTCAGACAGTCCTCGCCTGCTCAGAAACTGGCGCGTCTGTCCGGTCGTCATCACGGACTGCTGCTGCGCGCCAGCTTTCCTCGCAGGCTGCGGAACTCGCTCTCCGAGGCATGCCGCGCCCCCTTTTCCGCGACGGCCGCATGGCGAGCACTGAATGCCACGCGGTCACTACCTAGCGATGCGCCCGAGGGAGCGGGAGGACGAGCGCGGAGCGCACACTCGCGCCCAGAACCCGATGATGCAAGCGCAGCCGGGCCCGCGCCGTGGTTCAATGCGGGCATGGACCCGCAGCGGAAGCGGCCAGGCTTCCTCAGCCTGCCAGCGATGCTCCACGAGAACGCGTACATCGCGTTCGTGTTCTTCTCGTGCTGCGACATCGTGCTCACCTGGGTGATCCTGCGCAAGGGCGGCACCGAGGTGAATCCCGTCGCGGCGGTCGTCATCCGCGACTGGGGGCTACCCGGCGCCGTCGCCTTCAAGTTCAGCCTGACGCTGTTCGTGATTGTCCTGTGCGAGGTCATCTCGCGCATCCGGCCCAGGACCGGGCGCACGCTCGCGATCGCCAGCGTGCTCGTGTCGGCCTCGCCGGTCGTCTGGTCCGGGGTGCTGCTCGCGCGCCATGCCGGTGAACCATCGGAGCCCGCCGTGACGCAGCTTCCCGTGCGGGCCTCGACGACGGCCGCGCCGCTGCAGCCGAACATCGTCGTGATCCTGGCCGATGACCTGGGCTGGGGCGAGCTCTCGTGCCAGGGCCAGCGGCGGTTCGCGACGCCGGCGATCGATGCCTTGGCAGCCGAGGGCGTCCGGTGCGTGCAGGGCTACTCCGGGAGCACGGTCTGCGCACCGAGCCGTTGCGCGCTGCTCACGGGGCTGCACATGGGCCATGCCGCGGTGCGCGACAACATCGAGCGGCCCAACCCGTCGAAGGACGAGTTCGGCGGACAGGCCCCGATGCCTGCGTCGGCGATCACCCTCGGCGAGCGGCTGCAGCGCGCGGGCTACGAGACGGCGTTCATCGGCAAGTGGGGACTCGGCACCACCGGCGGAGAAGGCGATCCGCTCACGCAGGGGTTCGACCGGTTCTACGGCTACCTCTGCCAGCGCCACGCGCACAACCTGTATCCCACGCACCTCATCCGTGACGGTGCGCGCGAGGAGCTGACCGGCAACGATCCTGCGACGCGCGCCGAGTCGCGGTACGCGCCCGACCTGATGGCCGACGAGGCCGCGGCCTTCGTGGGTTCCCGCGCGCCGGATGCGCCGCCGTTCCTGCTCGTCTTCGCGAGCCCGCTGCCGCACCTGGCGCTGCAGGCCCCGCCCGACGAAGTGGCGCGCCACGCGCTTGCCGACGATCCGCCGTACGAAGGCGGCAAGGGCTACCTGCCGTGCACGCAGCCACGGGCGACCTACGCCGCCATGGTGACCCGCCTGGATCGTCACGTGGGAGCGATCGTCGGGGCACTGAAGTCCGGTGGCCAATGGGAGCGCACCATCGTCGTCTTCACCAGCGACAACGGCAGCACGTTCGCGATCGGTGGGTACGACCCGCCGTGGTTCGACGGCACGGGCGGCCTGCGCGGGCACAAGACGAACCTGCACGAGGGCGGCATCCGTGTGCCGTACATCGTGCGGTGGCCGGGCGTGACGCCATCGGGGAGCACGCTGTCGATGCCGGTGACCGGGTGGGACCTTGCGCCCACGCTCTGCGCCGCCGCCGGAGTCGCGATGCCCGTCGGTGAGACCGATGGCCTCGACCTGCGGCCCTGGCTCGCCGCGGCCGGCGCACCGATCGGGCCGACGCCACCGGACCGTGCGCTCTACTGGGAGTTCGCCGGTGGCGGTGGCCAACGGGCGATGCGCCTGGGCGACTGGAAGGCCATGCAGAAGGGCGTCCGGAAGGATCCCGATGCACCGATCGAGCTCTTCGATCTGGCGAAGGATCCGGCGGAGACGACCGACGTGTCTGCCGCGCACCGTGAACTCGTCAGCGAACTGCGCCAACGCATGATCGCCCAGCGCACGCAGGCCGATGAACCTGCGAGCGACCTGCCGTGGGGCGATCCAGCGCGGATCGACCCACGCTGAGCAGGCTCCCGTCCATGCGGGATGGTGCTCGACCGCGGCCGCCTGGATGCTCCTCGGCGTGCGGTGACCGGCGCGTCGCGCTCAGCGCCGACCGCGGAGCTCGCGCTCGATCGCGTCGGCGTCCTTCTCGATGTGCGAACTCAGGTTCGCGCGACCGGACGGCGTGACGAGGATGTCATCCTCGATGCGCACGCCGAAGCGCTCGTGCGGCAGGTAGATCCCGGGCTCGATCGTGATGATGGCCCCGGCCTTGAGGGGTTCGTTCGGGGTGATGTCGTGCACCTCGAGGCCCAGGTGGTGACCGATGCCGTGGATGAAGAAGTCGCCGTAGCCGGCCTTGGTGATCACGTCGCGTGCCGCGCGGTCGACCTGTTCGAAGGTCGCCCCCGGGCGCACGGCGGCGATGGCGGCGAGCTGGGACTTCAGCACGATGTCGTAGACCTTGCGTTGCAGCGTGGAGAAGCGCCCGTCGACCGGGTAGGTGCGGGTGATGTCGGCGGCGTAGCCCGCGAACTCGGCGCCCGAGTCGAGCACGACGACTTCGCCCGCCTGCAGCGGTGCGTTGTTGGCCCGGTAGTGGAGCACCGTGCCGTTGATGCCCGTGCCGGCGATCGTGCCGTAGGCGGGACCGCGCGAGCCGTGGCTGCGGTACGCGTGCTCGGCGGCCTCCTGGATCGCGAACTCGCTGATGCCCGGGCGGATCGTGTCGAGCACGGCCTCGTAGCCCGAGGCCGTGATGTCGATCGCGCGCTGCATGAGGGCCTGTTCGGCCGGGCTCTTCACTGCGCGCAGCCGCGCGAGGATTTCGGTGCCGTCGACGATCGCGCACGCGGGGATGCGCGAGGCGACCTCGCGGTAGACCGCCAGATCGGGCGAGACCGGTGCGGTGTGCGCGGCGAAGGGATGCAGGCAGGTGAGGCTCTTCGCGCGCTTGGCGCTGTCGAGCATCCA
>JBEGNG010000195.1:0-4017 GCA_041182645.1 Planctomycetota bacterium | reverse complement strand
GACCTGCATCCGGTCGCCGCGCTCGCCCGCCTGGCGCTCGACATCCCGCAGGTAAGGCTTCTTGTCCACGCCGATCTGGCCGGTGACGATGGCTCGCATCCGCGTGAGGGTACCCGATCGGCAGGCTCGGCCCATGTCCACCGAATGATGCCGGTGGCCCGGAGCGGCGTGCCTGCGCCCGGCGGGTCACGCCACCAGCAGCGCCACCACGTGCACCTCGATCGCGCGGCCCTCGCCGACCGCGTCGACCTTCTCGTGGGTCTTGCCCTTGATGTTCACGGCATCGATGCCGACCCCGAGCAGACCGGCGATGTGCGCGCGCATGCGCTCCTTCACGGGGCCGATCTTCGGGCGTTCGCAGATGACCGTCGCATCGATGTTCCCGATCCGCAGTCCGCGCGTCTGCATCCGGCGGACGGCCTCGGCGAGGAAGATCGCGCTGTCGGCGCCGTCCCAGCGTGGGTCCCGGTCGCTGAAGAGCTGGCCGATGTCCGGTTCACCCAGGGCGCCGAGGATCGCATCGGTGATGGCGTGCAGCAGGGCGTCGCCATCGGAGTGCCCGACCGGTCCGCGGTCGTGGTCGATGCCGAGGCCACCGAGCACGAAGGGCCTTCCCGCACCGTGGGGGGCCAGTGGTTCCAACCGGTGGAGGTCGTAGCCGTGCCCGATGCGGGTGCCGATCACGGGTCGTAGATCTCGCGCGGGTCCTTGTCGGGCTGGCGCGATTCCCCCGTTGCCTTCTGGTTGATGTCCTTCGACTCGTCATCCACGGGCAGCGGTTCCGGCGGCCGGAACGACACGTCGATCCGACGGCACACGAAGGGGGGGCAGGGCATCTGGTTGCGCAGGGACCCGGTGGTGGTGCCGGCTTCCCACTCCTCCCAGAGCAACTGGTCGGGCCGCTCGCTCGCGTTGTCGCCCTGGCCGTGCAGGAACTTGAAGGTCAGCTGGCGGCCCGGGGCGAGTTGACGCTCGAAGAAGACCTGCGGCTCGTCGTTCTCGTCGAGCTTGCAGATGTTCACGATCTTGATGGTCAGGGGCTGCGTCGGCGTGCTGATGTAGGTGAAGCCGCGCCCGCTCGTGGGCATGAGCCCGCCATCGGGCGTGTAGCACGCGGCGAGGCTCAGGACCGGAACGGCCAACGACAACCGGATGAGGGATCGGAGGATCGCCATGACGGGACTCTATCGGCTCGGGGCCGCCACCGTCGTGCGAACAAGCCTCACGAAGTGCTCGCCGCGGTGCTCGAAATTGGGGTACTGGTCGGTACTGGCGCAGGCGGGCGACAGCAGGATCGAATCGCCCGGCCGGGCCCGTTCGAAGGCCATCCTCACGGCCGTCCCGAGGTCCCCGCAGCACGTTCCACCATCGGTCGCCAGGGCCTCCTGCACCTGCCCGATGGCGTAGAGCCCGGCGAGCTGCCCGGCCAGCCGGGCGATCCCCGAGAGGTCGATGCGCTTGTCGTAGCCACCGGCGATCAGGTGGACCCGCCCAAGGTCCTCGAAGGACTCGAGGGCACGGAGCGTGGCGGCGGGGGTGGTGCTCTTGGAGTCGTTGAAACAGGCCACGCCGCGCCAGGACCCCACGCGCTGCATGCGGTGCGGCAAGCCTTCGAACGCATTGATCGCGGCAACCGCAGCCGCACGGTTGCGGTCACCGCCATCGATCGCGGCAGCACGATCGAGTACGGCCAGGGCCGTCCGGGCATTCTGCACCATGTGTGTGCCCGGGACCTGGAGCGACAGGCCAGCCGTGTCCACGGTCGGTGCAGGGGCTCTCCACCACCGGTCTGCGGGGCCCACGGCGTCGGCAGCCGCTGCCTCGGCGGCCGGATCGTCGCAAGCGAACCAGGTGATCAGGCCACCATCGCGCTGCACGATGCCGCCCTTCGAGACCAGGTAATGCTCGAGGGAGCCGTGCCAGTCGACGTGGTTCGGCGCCAGATTGGTCAGGGCGCCGATGGTCGGATGCCATCCCAGGCGCGCCTGTCCCGACCAGTCCGCGGCAGCGTCGGAGAGCCACCACAGTTGGGCGCTGCTCAGTTCAAGCACGAGCCAGTCGGCCTCGGCAGCCTCCACGTTGCCCAGCAGCGATCCCCCGAAGTTGCCGCCGAGCACGGCGCTTCGTCCGCTCGCCCGAAGGGCCTCGAGCGTCATGGCGCTGGTCGTGCTCTTGCCCGCACTGCCCGTGATGCCGATGGTGCGGCGGTCGGCGAGCGCTTCGATCGAGAGCCTGATCTCGGTGGTGATGGGCACGCCGGCGGCACGCGCGGACTGCAGCAGTGGATTCGCCCACGGCGTCGGAACCGCTGCGTTGGCGATCACGAGGTCGGCCTGGGTGAACCACTCCGGCGTGTGGTGGCCGCACTCGACCTCGAGGCGACCGAGTTCCCGCAACGGCCGCAGGGCCTCGAGCGCATCGGCCAGCACGTCCGCCCCGCGGCGATCGCTGATGCGCAGGTGCGCTCCCTGCGCGTGGAGCCACCGGGCCACGCCGAGCCCCCCGCCGAACAGGCCCAGCCCCATCACGGTGATCCGCCGGCCGGCCAGGGCTCCGCTCATGGCTTCTTCGGCTCAGCCGGCGGGAAACGAAGATCGCCCCGCGCGGGATCGATGATCTCGATCCAGAGCAGCTTCATCGAGAGCCTGCCCTTGGGATCCGTGATCTGGATGCAGCAGCGCGTCCGCACCGTCGCGCGCTCGAACCGGGCATCGAAGTCGGCCTCGAATTCGGGCCGGCGGGCATCGGGCGTCGGCGCCTGTGCCGAACGATCGAGTTGCGATGACACCAGGTTGCCGTAGCGGGTTCTGACCGCCTCGACGAAGGCCGCGGCCTCGGCGTCGAGCGAGGCTTCCTCGGGGAGCGCAAACTGCTCGAGCATCGCGTTCGGACCTTGCTCGATCCCCGCCCGCAGAGCGGGCGCCGGGCCATCGAGCAATGGTTCGTAGATCGAGCGGTACGCCCATGCCCCGAATGCCAGTTGGAGCGCTGCGCCCAGCACGCCGAGGCTCAGGCCGGCGACCGCCAGCCCACGACCGGTCACGGTGCGCTGCCGCGTGGCGTTGATGCCGACCGCGCCGAGGATGATCGCGGCAACGGAGGTCAGTGGGCAGCACAGCACCAAACCCAACACGAGCGAGGCGAGCGCGCAGATCGAACGCCGTGCGTGCGTGCCGACCTCGCCGGTGGGTGATTCAGGGAGCATCTTCGGATCGTATCCATCGTCCTGGCCGCCCCGACGTTGGTGGTTCGCGCTCACGCGATGCATGAAACGAACAGGACCCGGCCAATGGCCGGGTCCTGGTCAATCGTGCAGGATCAGCGGTCGATCAGCTGCCCCAGGCGGCCAGGAGCAAGCCAAGGTCGGTGCCGTCGGTGGTGCCGTTGCCGTCGATGTCACCACCGGTGCTTCCCCAGGCGCCGAGCAGCACGCCAAGGTCGGCGCCGTCGATCAGGCCGTCGCCGTTGAGGTCGGCGGGATCGGACGGCGGCAGCGGAGCGGTCGGCCCCTTGCCCGAGATGGCGATCGAGGTCGCCGGGCTGCCGGCCGTGGCGGGCTTGAAGAGGCCGAGCGTCGCCGCAACGGTCTGCGGCGGTTGGTCGGCGTCGAAGCGGAAGTTGTACATCGTCGACCAGCGCAGGGCGTTGGCCGTGGTGTCCTGCGCGTACGGCGTGGTCGCCCACCTGACGGCATCGGCCGTGCGGGTGCCGGTCCACGGCGTGTTCTGGTTGTAGCCAGCCGAGCCTGCCGCCTGGTCACCGGAGTGGTACGCCGGGGCGCTGAACCCGATGTTGGTCACGTTGACGCCGGCGGGGACCGGAACGCTGAACGAGCCGCCGCTGCGGTCGCTGTTCATGTTGAAGATGGCGTACTCGTAGTGCCAGGTGCCGTTGCCGTTGTCGCTGGCGCGGAAGGCAACCACGAACAGGCCGTCGCCGGCCACCGCGTAGTCACGCTGCTCGACGTCGGGCTGGATGGTCTTCCAGGCGTTGATGGCCGGCTGCTGCTGGAAGGTC
>JBEGNG010000194.1:0-4251 GCA_041182645.1 Planctomycetota bacterium | reverse complement strand
AGCAGCCGCATCACGCTCTCGGCCACGAGCGAGGTCGGGCTCATGCGCTCGGGTGCGGAGCGCGTACGGATGGCGCGGGCGGCGAGGCGGCGGAGCGTGGCGTAATGCTCCTCGATCAGTGCGGCAAAGGGGGTGGGCTTGGGCATCGCGAAGGGGTGGACCCCCGGATCGTCACGCGACGAAGCGGCGGAATCCTGCCAAGGGAGCCCGTCCATCCGGCAGGCTGGGTGGCCCGTGCGGATCACTCGTCCGTCTCGCGCAGCTTCGCCAGCACCGAGAAATCCTCGAGCGTGGTGGTGTCCTGGCGGACCTCGTTGCCGGCGGCGATGTCCCGCAGCAACCGCCGCATGATCTTGCCGCTGCGGGTCTTGGGAAGCGCCTGCGTGAACCGGATCATGTCGGGCCTGGCGATCGCGCCGATCTCGTGGGCCACATGCTCCTGGAGTTCCTTGCGCAGGGCATCGCCGGCGCGGTCGGCGTGGCCCGGCCCGAGGGTGACGAAGGCCGCGATGCCGGTGCCCTTGATCTCGTGCGGCATGCCGACGACGGCGGCCTCGACGACCGCCTCGTGCGCCACGAGCGCGCTCTCGACCTCCATCGTGCCGAGCCGGTGGCCGGACACGTTGATCACGTCATCGATGCGGCCCATGATCCAGAAGTAGCCGCGTTCGTCGCGGCGCGCACCATCGCCGGCCACGTACATGCCGGGCACCTTGGACCAGTAGGTGTCGATGAAGCGCTGGCGATCGCCGTGGATCCCGCGCAGCATGGCCGGCCAGGGCTTGCGGATCACGAGCAGGCCGCCGGCGTTGGCGGGCAGTTCCTCGCCGCGCTCGTTCACGATCGCGGCATCGATCCCGAACATCGGCAGCGTGCAGGAGCCGGGCACGGTCGGCGTGGCGCCCGGCAGCGGCGTGATGACGTGGCCGCCGGTCTCGGTCTGCCACATCGTGTCGACGATCGGGCAGCGTTCGCCGCCGATCGTGCGGTGGTACCACATCCAGGCCTCGGGATTGATGGGCTCACCCACGGTGCCCAGCAGCTGCAGGCTCGAGAGGTCGTGCTTGGCGGGGTGCGCATCGCCCCACTTCATGAACGCGCGGATCGCCGTGGGCGCGGTGTAGAAGTGCGTGACCCGGTGGCGCTCGACGATCGACCAGAAGCGGTCCTCGGCCGGGGCGTTGGGCGCGCCCTCGTACATGAGCGTCGGCACGCGGTTGGGCAGCAGGCCGTAGACGATGTAGCTGTGGCCGGTGATCCAGCCGATGTCGGCCGTGCAGAAGTAGACCTGTCCGGCGCCGGGCTGGAGGTTGAAGGTCATCCGCGCGGTGAACGCCGTGAAGATCGAGTAGCCGGCGGTCGTGTGGCGGATGCCCTTGGGTTTTCCGGTGGATCCGCTGGTGTAGAGCAGGAAGAGTGGGTCCTCGCTGGCCATCGGTTCGCACGGGCACTCGGCCGGCTGCGGCGTGACGAGCTCATGCCACCAGTGGTCGCGGCCGGCCTGCATCGGGACCCCGTGGCCGGTGCGGCGCAGCACGATGACGTGTTCGACCGAGGGCGACCGCGAACACGCCTCGTCGACGTTCGCCTTCAGCGGGACGACCGATCCGCGCCGCCAGGCCCCGTCGCAGGTGACGATGACGCGACTCCTGGCGTCGTCCACGCGGTCCACGATCGCCGAGGCCGCGAAGCCGCCGAAGATCACGCTGTGCGCCGCCCCGATGCGGGCGCACGCGAGCACGGCGATCGCCAGCTCGGGCACCATGCCCATGTAGAGCGTGACCACGTCGCCCCTGCGGACGCCGAGCGACTTCAGCGCATTGGCCAGGCGGGCGGTCTCGTCCTGGAGTTGTCGGTAGGTGAGGTGCCGCACCGCGTGGCCGTGATGGGCGGAGCGTGTGCGGTCGCCGGCATCGAAGCCCGTGGTGTAGGCGCTGGTCGCGTCGGCGATCCAGCCGGGCTCGCCCTCCCAGATGATCGCGACCTCGTCGCCGTGGCCGGCGTTGACCTGGCGGTCGACGCAGTTGTGGCAGGCATTCAGCGTGCCGCCGTCGAACCAGCGCGCATCGGGGCACTGCCAGTCGAGCACCGAGGTGAAGGGCGTGAACCAGTCGAAGCCGCGCGCGACCTCGCCCCAGAAGCCCGCGGGGTCCTCGATCGAGCGCTGCCAGAGCGCGCGGTACTCCGCCAGGCTCGCCACGTGCGGCCGACCGCCTACGGCGCGGATGAACGCCTCGCTCGGCGGGAAGACGCGGCTTTCACTGAGGGCGCTGCTGATCTCCGGGGTCATGCCGGAGAGGGTAGCGGGGTGGTGCCATCAGTCCTGGACATCCAGGTACGTGCAGTACCAGTCCTTGCGCCCGATGAGTCGATAGCCGCGCTGCCGCAGGTCCCGGGTGCAGCGCACCGCCTTTGCCAGGGACCATCGGCCTTCCCACGTGCAGATGATGGAGCGGGGCCTGATCCCGTCGCGGAATGCCTGCTCGAGGATGGCATCCTCGGCCCCCTCCACGTTCATCTTCAGGACGTCGATCCGGCCGTGGCCACGTTCGCGCATCAGGCTTCGCACCGTCCGGACCTCCGCCTGGAAGGTCGACTGGCCGCCTTGCGGCGCCATGACCGTGTACGAGACGAATCGCGGGTCGGCGGGGGCGTGGAAGGTCAGCGTGGTGTCTTCGCGCCACCCTCCGACCGGTGAGAAGTGCAGCGCACCGCCGAAGTCGCCGCATGCGTCCATGTGGCGAATGGCTCGGGGTGTCGGGTCGAAGAGCCAGATCGATCGAGCGCCTCGCTCGACGAGCCTGCGCTCGACATCGATGTCCTCGCCGACGCCGATCGAATAGACGGTCGCCTGCGAAGGATCGATGCACACCGGCCACAGGACGATGCCCAAGTCCTCGACCGGATGGCGACGGTCCGCGCGGAGGAACAGCGGCAGCAGGCGCCGTTCGACGTGTGAGCGCAGCAGCATGCCGATCGGAGGAAGGCGGATCATGCGAAGAGGGTACTTCAGCGGCGCCGAACCGCTGCGATCGCGTCGGCGAAGCCTTGGGCCATCGTGTCGATCGTGAAGCCACCGGGACGGTGGATGGTGTCCAGGGCGGCCTGGCGGAACCGTGCACGCGCCCCGGGATCGCCGATCACGCGCTCGATCGCCTGGGCAAATGCGGCGGGGTCGCCGTCCTTCACGAGCAGTCCGTTGACGCCGGGCTCGAGCGCCTCGATCTCCGGATTGTGGCTGGCGATGTCGTCGCTGGTGAGCACCGGCAGGCCGTACGCGAAGGCGTGGTAGATCGAGAGCCCGATGGCGGCGGGGTAGACGAAGCAGGCCGCGCTCATCGCCCATGGCGCCAGCAAGGCCTCGTCGTAGATGGGACCCGTGAAGGTCACGCTCTCGCCGAGGCCGGCGGCCTTTGCGCGTTCCTGCAGCTCAGGGACGCACGAACCGTTGCCGACGAGCACCAGCCGGGCGTGGGGGCGCCGGCGCCGCAGCCGTGCGAACGCATCGATCAGGACCTCCACGCGCTTGTCTGGTTCCATCCTCGAGATGAAGAGCACGGTCTCGCCGTGCTCGAGTGCGTGCTCACGGCGGAACTGGGCCAGGCGGTCGGGGGTGGCGTTCCAGGATTGGATGGCCTGCTCAACCCGCCGATGGTCGATCGCATTCTGTGCCACGAACAGTCGCGTGGGATCGAGCCCCTCGCCCACGAGGCGCTCCCTGGCCGCTGAGCTGTACAGCAGCCCGGCGTCCCCCTTGCGCAGCAGGTTGTTGCGCAGCGTGCGGCGCAGCCACGACTCGCGCTTGCTGAACCCATGTCCCCACAGCACCGTGCCGATGCCGCGGCGCCGGGCGGCCCGGATCGTCAGGTCGATGTCCAGCGACTTGCGGTTGAGGGGGAGGATCATGACGTCGAACGCCCCACGCCGTGCGAGTTCGAGCTGCATCGGTTGGCGCCGTGCGAGTTCGAGCTGCATCGGTTGGCGCAGCAGGCCGCGCCAGAGCGTGATCGGAGCCTCGATGGTCTTGAACGTCCCGTCGCCGCGCTCGCTCCTGAGGCTGCCCCAGATGGGGCGGAACTCCGCGGCGATGGTCAGGTCGATGCCGTGTCCCGTCACCAGCAGGTTGAACACGGGCACCCGATACGCCGGCAGCGCGGGCTGCACGATGCACACGCGGCACCCACGGAGGTCGGAGGCCGTGGTCATGGCGCCGCCCTGCCGCACAGGCGTCCGTAGTGTCCTTCGACGTTC
>JBEGNG010000193.1:0-4039 GCA_041182645.1 Planctomycetota bacterium | reverse complement strand
GAGCAGAAGAAGGTGATCGCGGGATCGTGGTTGATCGCCTCGGTGTGCATCGAGCGGATGATGCAGAGGTCATCCACGACCCGCGCCGTATGCGGGAGCAGGTCGGCGAGCTCGATCCCGGAGCGTCCATGGCGTGCCGAGCCGCAAAACGCCGCAGCCACGGGCAGCGAACCCTGGTTGCCGCTCATGCCCGTGAGGCGCTGGCCACGACGCACGCTGTCGGGCAGCGCCGTGCCGTGATGGGCGCGAAGCCCCGGCTTGGGATCCAGCGTCTCGAAGGGCGACGGACCACCGGACTGGAAGAGGTAGATGACGCGCTTGGCCCGCGGCGCGAACTGCGGCGGTGCGGGCTGCTGGGCGGTGGGCGCGGCCTGAACGAGGTCGCCCAGCGCCATTGCGCCGAGACCGAGCGCCGACGCACCCAGGAAATGCCGCCGCGAGGGGCGCATCAACTCGTCGTAGGTCGGTGGCGCGGGATCAGGCATGGTCATCGGCTCATGATGAAGGCATCGCTGGCCAGGATCGTGCTGCACGCCAGCACCAGCGCCGCCCGGGATGGATCGGCCTCGCCGCAGAGCGCGCGGGCCTGGTCCTGGTTGATCGCATCGGCTTGCGTGCGGACGAGCGCAAGCAGCGCCTCGCGCTCCTCGGCATCCGGGCTGCGTGAGCACGCCAGGCGGAAGGCGCGATCGACGCGCGCCGGGGCATCGGCACCATCGGCCCAGGCGCGGGCGGCAAGGGCCTGCGCGCACTCGACGAAGATCGGGTCGTTCAGAATCGCGAGCGCCTGCATCGGCGTGGTCGTGGCGCCCCGGCGCGCCTGACACGCTTCGCGCGAGCCGGCGTCGAAGGTGAGCATCGTCGGCGGCGGCACGGTGCGCTTGCGGAAGGTGTAGAGGCTGCGTCGGTGCGCGGCGGCGCCGGTGTCGGGGGCGCCGATGCCGCCCTGCCCCGCATCCTCGGCCAGCCCGGGCTGCTGCCACGGCCGCACGCTCGGGCCGCCGAAGGACTCGGCGAGGAGGCCTGCGGCATGCATCGCCTGGTCGCGGATCTCTTCCGCGGTCAGGCGCACCGCGGGCCCGCGCGCGTAGAGCGCATTGCCCGGATCGCGCAGGCCCGACTCGCCGATGGCCGAGCTCGACTGGCGGAAGGTCGCCGAGAGCACGAGCCTGCGCAGCATCGCCTTGCGGTCCCAGGCCTGCGGGCCATGCACGAAATCATGCGCGAGCAGGTCGAGCACATCCTGGTGCACGGGGACGGCACCCTGCGCGCCGAAGTTCTCCATCGTCTCGACGAGGCCGCGACCGAACACCTGCGCCCACAGCCGGTTCACTTCGACGCGGGCCGTCAGCGGATGACGGGGATCGACGAGCCATCGTGCCAGCTCGCGGCGCGAGGTCGCTGCCGAGCGCTCCATCGGCAGCACGGCATCGATCGCGCCGGGGAGCACCTCGCGCGATCGATCGGGCTGGTCGTACGCACCACGCTGCAGGACATGCGTGGGCGGCGCGAAGGGCGAATCCTGCATGCACATCAGGGCCGGCACGCCATCGAGGTGGGCCGCCAGCTCGACCAAGCTGGACCGCAGGGCATCGAGCTCACGCTCGGTGGACCTGCCGGCGTGGTGCTCACGACGCTCCGCCTCGGTCGGGATTCGACCGCTGGCGATCGCCCGCTCTGCGCGCGTCAGGCAGCGGCGCCAGACGCGCAGGTCATCCACCATGCCGCCACGAAGTCCGGCATCGCGCGAGCGCGATCCCAGTTCGAGTGCCGCGCCCGCGATCGGGCCGTCGAGGCCGTCACGGACGACGCGCGTGGACAGTGGCTCGCCGTCGATCCAGAGCGAGAGCCCATCGGCGCGGCTCAGGCCGTCGTAGGTCGCGATGACCTGCATCCACGATCCAGTGGGCAACGGCGCGATCGATTCGATGCTCGCGGCGCTGCCCGGCCACAGGTGCATGATGCTCCACCGCAACCGACCATCGCTGAGCAGGAGTTCGACACCCGAGCCATCGGCTTCGCTGGAGTAGAAGCCCGACGAGTGCAGGACCGCGGCCCGCTGGTTCTGCTCGCCGAGCCGCAGCCAGAAGGAGACGCTGACGGGGCTGTGCCGGGACAGGCCGCCGGTCCCCGTCAGCGAGAGCCCACCATCGCCATCGAAGGCGATCGCACCGCCGATGCGCCCGGGCACGGTCGTCACCGTGCCGAGTTGGTCGCCACGATGACGATCGGTCGTTGCCGGTGCAGCAGGATCGAGCGCGCTCGGCGATGCACCGCCCTCGAGCCGGTCGAGCGGCCAGTGGCCGTCAGGCGGCGGCAGATCGATGGCGACGGCTTGCTCGGGCGGCGCGGGCAGCCGCGCTGCACCGGCCGACACGGCGTCATGCCATGCGCGTCGCGCGGTGTCGACCTTGGCCTGCAGTTCCTGCTCGCGCGTGCGCTGGTCAGGCGTGGCCAGGCGGACCGTCGGCGGCGGCGCCCAGCCACCATGCGCGAACGACTTCATGCCGTTCTCGTCGACGCGGCCGAACATCGCCGCAAGGCCGTAGAACGCCTCGGTCGGAATGGGGTCGTACTTGTGGTCGTGGCACCGTGCGCACTCGAGCGTCAGGCCGAGGAACGCCGTGCCGAAGGTGCTCACCCGGTCCGCGATGCCCTCCTGCCGGAACTCCTCGGCGATCGAGCCGCCCTCCTCCGTCATGCGGTGCAGGCGATGGAACGCGGTCGCCGTGCGCGATTCCGTGGTGGGTGCCTCGACCAGGTCGCCCGCAACGATGTGCGTGACGAATCGGTCATAGGGCTCGTTGCGATCGAGCGACTGCAGCAGCCAATCGCGCCACGGCCAGGTGAACGAAGGACCATCGGTCTGGTACCCGTAGGTGTCCGCGTACCTGGCCAGGTCCAGCCACGCGGTCGCCATGTGCTCGGCGGCGCGACGGCTGCCGAGCATCGCATCGATGCGCCGCTCGTAGGCGCCGGGCGCCTGATCCGCCACGAAGGCGTCGACCTCCTCCGGCGTCGGCGCGAGCCCGGTCAAGGCGAGCGATGCCCGACGCACCAGCGTGGCGCGATCGGCGTGCGGCGAAGGCTCCAGTCCTGCCTGCTCGAACCGAGCCTGGATCAGCCGATCGACCGGATCACGCGCCCAGGACGGATCGCCAACCGCCTGCGCAGGCGCGGGTCCGGGCGCAACGAACGCCCAGTGCGGCGCGTAGGGCGCGCCTTCCTCGACCCATCGCTCGAGCAGGTGGATCTGGTCCTCCTGCAGCGGCCGCTTGAGCTCCGGAGGCGGCATGATCCGATCCGGATCGTGTTCGCGCAGGCGTGCGATCAAGGCACTGCGGGCTCGATCACCCGGCACGATCGCGGCGCGACCACCACCGAGTGCGGCGAGGGCACCATCGCGCGTGTCCAGCCGAAGGCCCGCCTTGCGTGCGGCGCTGTCGGGCCCATGGCAGGCGAAGCAACGGTCCGCAAGGATCGGGCGGATGTCGCGCGTGAAGTCGATGCTGCCGGGTGCGCCGATGGTGACACTCGGGGGCGCGACACCAAGGATCAGCGCGGCAAGCAGCACGCGGTGAGTCTACGGCCCTGGTGCGGTGGTTCATCACTCGGAGGGGCGTACGATGGTCGAGTGTCCACCGTCGTCCCCATCGCCCAGATCAACGACCTGCTGGCCAAGCGCGCCTTCGGCCAGGCGATCCCGCTGGCCGAGGCTGCGACGAAGGCCGCGCCGCGCAACGCGGCAGCATGGTTTGCGCTCGCGCGCGGCACCTTCGGCTTGGGGCGGTGCGCAACCGCGGACCACGCGATCGAGCAGGCCATGCGCTTGGGCGCGGGTGGCCCCGATGTCGACTTCCTGCGCGCGCTGATCGACCACCGGCTCGGGCGCAGCGAGCGTGCGCTCGGCCGGCTGCGCACGCTGGTCGACGGTGGTGGCCCGCATGCGGTGCAGGCATCGTTCGCGCTGGCGGAAGTGCTCCACCGATCCGGGCGCGCCGACGAGCTCGCTGCCTTCGTGGCTGCCGGCGGCGCCTGG